>NZ_JBSFGS010000032.1:0-88829 GCF_053596675.1 Kitasatospora sp. NPDC001664 | reverse complement strand
ACGAACGCCGCACCGAACGCCCGCGACAGCACCTCGTCCCACTGGTCCGGCACCACACCCCGGACGTCGTACGCCTTCACCAGCTGCTTCAGGTCCCGCATCGGACTGGCCACTCCACACTGTTCGGTCGACACCTGCGCGGGCAGGGCTCCGGCTGCGGCGGTTGCCCTCCGACGCGAGAGGAGACGTGGTGGGCGGCCCGGCCGGGCGCGAGCGAACGGTTTGCTTCGCGACCCGCGGGTGTTCAGGATGAGCAGGAGACTACCCGTTCGCGGCCTCCACACCGAGTCCGTGGGCGGCCCGGAGGATGGAGCACGCACCGGCCCGGGGTAGCATGCGCATTCTCAGACGTCTTCTTCTGTGGGCCCTGCACCAGCACGTGCTCAGCCGTCCTGGCATCGTCGGACGCGCGGGCTCGCTGCCGTTCTCCCCCCGCTGCATTCCGAAAGGCTCAGACGTGACCGCCGCTGACCAGGAGAGCACCTTCGCCGACCTCGGCAAGGTGCTCGTAATCATCCCGACCTACAACGAGGCCGAGAACGTCGAGCGGATCACCTCCCGAGTCCGCGCCGCCGTCCCCGAGGTCCACGTCCTGGTCGCGGACGACAACAGCCCTGACGGCACCGGCGACATCGCCGACAAGCTCGCCGCCGAGGACGACCACATCAAGGTGATGCACCGCAAGGGCAAGGAGGGCCTCGGGGCCGCCTACCTCGCGGGCTTCCGCTGGGGCATCGACAACGGCTACGACGTCCTCGTCGAGATGGACGCCGACGGTTCGCACCAGCCGGAGGAGCTGCACCGCCTGCTCACCGCGCTGCGCAACTCCGACCTGGTGCTCGGCTCCCGCTGGGTGCCCGGCGGCAAGGTCGTCAACTGGCCGAAGTCCCGCCTGATGCTCTCGCGCGGCGGTTCGACCTACTCCCGCCTGATGCTCGGCGTGCCGATCAAGGACGTCACCGGCGGCTACCGCGCCTTCCGCAAGGAGACCCTGGAGGGTCTCGGCATGGACCAGGTCGCCTCGGCCGGGTACTGCTTCCAGGTCGACCTGGCCTGGCGCACCGTCAAGGCCGGCTACAAGGTCAGCGAGGTGCCGATCACCTTCGTCGAGCGCGAGCTCGGCGCCTCCAAGATGAGCCGCAACATCGTGGTCGAGGCGCTCTGGCGGGTCACCGCCTGGGGCATCGGCTCCCGGGTGCAGAAGCTCACCGGCAAGGGCAAGAAGTAGCAGCGGTGTCCGCCGGAGGCCCGTCCTGACAGTGCGTCGGGGCGGGCCTCCGGCATGTGTTCGATCACTCACCTGGGCGTGCCTACTCGGCGAAAGCCCCGGCTACCTCCCAAGCTGGCCGTACGGGGTCCGGAGACGACCCACCACGCCGACCAGGGAGCCGATGTGACGCCGGACCAGTCCGAATACCCGGAAGTGCCGGAGCCGGCCGGGGCGTCCGGACTCTCGGCCGAGCAGGGCCCGCCGCCGGCCGCGCTGACGGTCGAGGTCTTCACCGGCCCCGAGACCGCGTTCTTCGCCACCTCCAGCCTGATCATGGGCGAGCGGACCGCCATCCTGGTCGACGCGCAGCTCACCCGCGGCGCCGGACGCGAGCTGGCCGAGTGGGTGGCCGGCAAGGGCAGGCAGCTGCTGGCCGTGGTGATCACCCACCACCACCCCGACCACTACTTCGGCGCGGAGGAGGTGCTCCGGCTCTTCCCCCGGGCCCAGCTGCTGGCCGCACCGCCGGTGGTGGCGGGGATCGCCGCCACCGTCGCCGCCAAGGTGGCCCAGTGGAAGCCGGTCTACGGGGACGACATCCCCGACGCCCCGCTGCTGCCCGCCCCGCTGTTGCCCCAGCCGTTGATGATCGACCGTCAGCTGATCCGGGTGCTCGGCCTCGGCCAGGCCGACTGCGAGGGCTCCACCGTGGTGCACGTCCCGGGCATCCGCACGGTGGTCGCCGGGGACTTCGTCTACAACGGCACCCACGTCTGGACCGCCGACACCGACCCCGTCCAGCGCGAGGAGTGGCGGGCCAACCTGGCCAGGATCGCCGAGCTCGGCGCGGACCGGGTGATCGCCGGCCACCGGGCGCCCGGCGCGGACGACGACGCCTCCCGGGTGCTCGCCTTCACCAACGCCTACCTGCGGGACTTCGACGCCGCCTTCGCCGAGCACCGGGAGGACGCCGAGGCGCTGGCCGCGGCCGTCAACGAGCGCTACGGCGGGCTCACCCAGCCGGCCCTGCTGGAGCTCAGCGCGGCGGCCAACGTGGCGGCGTACGCGCAGGCGGTCGCGTCGGTGGTCGAGCAGGGCGGCCACGGGAGCGGTCACGAGAACGGTCACGAGAACGGGATCGTGGACGCGGAGATCGTCGAGGACCCCTGAGCGCGGGGCCGTTCACCGGGGCCGTTCAGCGGAGCCGTCCCAGCGAGCCGTCCCCCGGGCCGATACTGGCCGCATGACGGTCCGTCCGATGGTCCATGACGCGCTGGTGTTGGCAGGCGGCGCCGCCCGGCGGCTCGACGGTGCGGACAAGCCCGCCCTCCGGGTCGGCGGACGCACCCTGCTCGACCGGGTGCTGGCCGCCTGCCCCGACGCGGCGGCCACCGTGGTGGTCGGCCCCGAGCGGCCGACCGAGCGCGGCGGCCTCCGGTGGTGCCGCGAGAAGCCACCCGGCGGCGGGCCGGTGGCCGGGGTCGCGGCCGGGCTCGCGGAGGTCACCGCCGAGGTGGTGCTGCTGCTCGCGGCCGACCTGCCGTTCCTCGACCGGGCCGCAGTCGTCCGTCTGCTGGACGGCCTCTCCGGCCACGACGGCGCCCTGCTCGTCGACGCCGACGGCCGGGACCAGCCGCTCGCCGGGGCCTACCGGACGGCCGCGCTGCGCGCCCGCCTCGACGAGCTCGGCCCCCCTGCGGGGCTCCCGCTCCGCCGCCTGCTCGGACCGCTCCGGCTGCACCGCCTGCCCGATCCGGACGCCACCGCGCTGGACTGCGACACCTGGGACGACCTGGCCCGCGCCGAGCGGCGGCTGCGGACACCCGGGCCGGGCTGACGCCCCCTCACCGCGCGGCGGTCGGCCGGGTGAGCGAATCGACTCGCGGGGGTCACGGGGCGGAACCGGGACGGGCGGGTGGATCGGGCAGCATGGGGCCATGGAGCGCACGCTGGATGACTGGATCGCCGAAGCCGCCGCCGAGCTGGGCATCGACCTGGCGGTGGACACCGCGGGGCTGCTCGATCTCGCCCGGGTGGTGGCCCACGGCGTGGCCCGCCCGGCCGCCCCGCTGACCGCCTTCCTGGTCGGCTACGCCGCCGCCGCGCGGGGCGGCGGCCCCGGGGCCGTCGAGGAGGCCCGGGCCCGCACCGCCGCCCTCGCCGAGCGCTGGGCCGCGGAGCAGGAGCGGCAGCCGTGACCGCCGTCGCCCCCGAGGCAGCGGCGGGACGGCCCGCCGGACGGTTCGACCCGTCGGGGGACACCCCGGCGGCCGCCGGGGCGGAGGGTGACGTGGCGTCCGGTGGCGGTGTCGACGCAGGTGCGGGGGACGGTCGGTCGGAGGGTGGCGCGGTGCCCGGTGACGGTGCCCGCACCCGGGACGGCCGGCCGGGGGCCGCTCCGGCGGAGGACGTCTTCGACCTGCCGGACGGGGTGGCGGTCGGCGCCGCGGCCCCGCCCGCGACCCTGGACCACTGCGCCTGGCCCGAGGCCCGCGCCGCGGCCCGGGCGGCCGCCGACGGGCCCACCGCGGCCGAGCGGCTGCCGCTGCGATCGGCCCTCGGCCGCACCCTGGCCGAGCCGCTCGCGGCGCTCACCGACCTGCCCGCCTTCGACACCTCCGCGATGGACGGCTGGGCGGTGGCCGGCCCCGGCCCCTGGCGGCTGACGGGCCGTCTGCTGGCGGGCGGCACCTGCGCCCCGCTGGCCGACGGTGCGGCGGTCGAGATCGCCACCGGTGCCCAGCTCCCGCCCGGCGCCACCGGCGTCCTGCGGCGCGAGCACGGCCGGGCCGAGGGCGGCCAGCTGTACGGGCTCGGCCCGGTGACGCCGGGTCAGGACGTCCGGCCGCGCGGGCAGGAGTGCCGCCTCGGCGAAACGCTGCTGCCGGCCGGTACCGCGGTCAGCCCGGCGGTGCTCGGGCTGGCGGCGGCCGGCGGGTACGACGGACTGGCGGTGCACCGGCGCCCGACCGTCGAACTGCTGCTGCTCGGCGACGAACTGCTGGACGAGGGACTGCCCCGGCCCGGGATGGTCCGGGACGCGCTCGGGCCGCTGCTGCCGCCGTGGCTGGCCGCCGCGGGCGCCGAGCTGACCGGCTGCCGCCGCGTCGGGGACGACTTCGCACTGCTGCGGGACGCCGTCCGGCACTCGCCCGCCGACCTGGTCGTCACCACCGGCGGGACGGCGGCCGGGCCGGTGGACTTCCTGCACGGGGCGCTGGCCGCGGTCGGTGCCCACCTGATCGTCGACGGCGTGGCCGTCCGGCCCGGCCACCCCATGCTGCTGGCCGCCCTCCCCGGCGGCCGCCACCTGGTCGGCCTGCCCGGCAACCCGCTCGCGGCGGTGGCCGGGCTGCTCACCCTCGCCCTCCCGCTGCTGCACGCCCGCTCCGGGCGGCCCGCCGTCCCGTCCCGTCGCGAACCGCTCGCCGCGGCGCTGCCCGGGCACCCGTCGGACACCCGGCTGCTGCCGGTGGTGCGCACCGAGGCGGGCCTGCGGCCGCTGCCGTTCGACGGGCCCGCCATGCTCCGGGGGCTGGCGCTGGCCGACGCGCTGGCCGTCGTCCCCCCGGGCGGGCTCCACCCCGGCTCGTACGCGGAGACGCTGGCCGTGCCGGGCGGCTGAGGTCGTTCGACGAGTGGGTCGGCAGGGCAGTGGCCCAGGGGCGCGAGGCAAGGTGGTCACCCTGGGGGCGCGAGGAACTGCGCGGGTTCGGAAGGCGGACCGGCGTTGGATCGGGGCACGTCGGCCAGTTGCACGTGCTGCCGTTCCCCCGCGCGTAGTTCCCCGCGCCCCCGGCATGACCACCTGCGGTGTGCGCCCCCGAAGGTGGTCACCCTGGGGGCGCGAGGCTCTGCTGACCTGCGGCTCCGCCGCGCGGGCGCGGGTACGGAAGGCGGACCGGCGTGAGATCGGGGCACGTCGGCCAGTTGCACGTGCTGCCGTTCCCCCGCGCGCAGTTCCTCGCGCCCCCGGCATCACCACCTGCGGTGTGCGCCCCGGGCCGTTCAGCTGCGCGGGACGGCCTGCTGGATGGTGATGACGCGGTCGCCCGGCTTGAGGAGGGCGGCCTCGGGGTCGTTGTAGTTGAGCAGCTTGCGGCCGCGGACCACCGCGACCACCAGGTCGGCGCAGTCGCGCGGGCTGTGCCCGGCCTCCGCGGAGGTGACGGGGCGTTCGACCACGTCGAGGCCGGTGCCGTAGGTGAGGAGGTCCTCCATGACGGCGCCGGTGTTGGGGCTGAGCATCGACATGCCGAGCAGGCGCCCCGCCGAGCTGGAGCTGGGGACCACCACGTCGGCGCCGCTCTGCCGCAGCAGCGGGGCGTTCTCGTCCTCCCGGACGGCGGCGACCACGGTGGCGCGGCGGTTGAGCTGGCGGGCCGTCAGGGTGACCAGCACGGCGGTGTCGTCGCGCTGCGGGGCGACCACGACGCGGGCGGCGCGGGGGAGTTCGGCCCGCAGCAGGGTCTCCGAGCGGGTGGCGTCGCCGCGGACGGCGACGAGGCCGTCGAGGGCGGCCTGTTCGACCACCTTGGGCTGCGGGTCCACCACCACGATGGACTCCTTGGGGAAGCCCTGGCCGAGCAGCGCGGCGACCGCGTGGCGGCCCTTGGTGCCGTAGCCGATGACCACCACGTGGTCCCGGACGGTGTCCTTCCAGCGGCTGACCCGCCACTGCTGGCGGGTGCGTTCGGTGAGCACCTCCAGGGTGGTGCCGACCAGGATGATCAGGAAGACCACCCGGAGCGGGGTGATCACCAGGATGTTGGTCAGCCGGGCCCCGTCGCTGACGGGGGTGATGTCGCCGTAGCCGGTGGTGGAGAGGGTGACGGTGGCGTAGTAGGCGGCGTCCAGGAAGTCGACCGCGCCGTCGGAGTTGTCGTTGTAGCCGGCCCGGTCCAGCCAGACGATCAGCGTGGTGGAGACCAGCACCAGCAGGGCCAGCAGCAGCCGGGCGGAGACCTGCCGCAGCGGCGGCCGGGGCGGCCGGGACGGCAGGGTGATCCGGGCGCCGGGGTCGTCGGTGTCCTGGACCCGTCCGGCCCCGGCGCGGGAGCGGCGGAACCACGTGCTGTCGCCCGTGGGCTCGGGCTGCTGATTGGCAGTCATCACCCAAGGATGGCGGGCGGCCCGCCGCGGCGACGCCACCACCCCGGCGCGTCGCGTCCGCGGGGTGCGCCGCGGAGTACAGCCGGTGCGCCCCGACGGCACGGTGCGCGGGCGGGTGGGTATCGTCGCGGGCAGTGACGTCGCCCCCGGTGGGCGCGACGCGGAGTCCTCGGAGGTCCACCGTGCGGGAGCACACCGTCGTGATCGGCTACGGCACCAAGGGCCGCCACGCGGTCGCCGCGCTGCTCGGCCAGGGGGTGGGCGCGCACGAGATCGTGATCGTGGACCCGCAGCGCAAGGTGATCGACCAGGCGGGCCGCGACGGCCTGACCGGCGTGCACGGGGACGCCACCCGGACCGAGACCCTGGTCCGGGCGGGGGTGCCGACCGCGGCCCGGATCGTGGTCACCCCGGAGCGGGACGACACCGCGGTGCTGGTCACCCTGACCGTCCGTCAGCTGACCAAGGAGGCCACCGTGGTCGCCGCCGTCCGGGAGGACGAGAACGCCCCGCTGCTGCGCCAGAGCGGCGCCGACGCGGTGGTCACCAGCTCCAGCTCGGCCGGGCAGCTGCTCGGACTCTCGCTGCTCAGCCCGCACGCCGGCGCGGTGATGGAGGACCTGATCACCTACGGCACCGGCCTCGACCTGGTCGAACGGACCGTCACCAAGGCCGAGGCGGGCCGCAGTCCGCGGGAGTGCGGCGACCTGGTGGTGGCGGTGGTCCGGGGCCGGCGGGTGCTCAACTACACCGATCCGGAGGCGGCGGTGCTCCAGCTCACCGACCGCGTGATCACCATCCAGCCGGCCGCCCCCCACCCCTGACGCACCCCGCTCGGCAGGGCAGCGACCTCAGGGGCGCGAGGAACTGCGCGAGTACGGAAGGCGGCCCAGCGTGAGGTCGGGGCACGTCAGCCAGTTGCACGTGCTGCCGTTCCCCTGCGCGCAGTTCCTCGCGCCCCTGGTGTGACCACCTTCGGTGGCGTGGCGACGACCGGTCCTGGGCCGGAGGGCCCGTGCGCACTACGGTCGGTGGCATGCATGCGATGACGATCCCTCAGCCCGGCGGTCCCGACGCACTGGTGTGGGCGGAGGTGCCCGATCCGGTGCCCGGCGAAGGCGAGGTGCTGGTCGAGGTGGCGGCCACCGCCGTCAACCGGGCCGACCTGCTCCAGCGCCAGGGCTTCTACGACCCGCCGCCCGGCAGCTCCCCGTACCCGGGCCTGGAGTGCGCCGGGCGGATCGCCGCGCTCGGCCCCGGGGTCTCCGGCTGGTCGGTCGGCGAGGAGGTCTGCGCCCTGCTGGTCGGCGGCGGCTACGCCCAGCGGGTGGCGGTCCCGGTGGGCCAGCTGCTGCCCGTGCCCAAGGGGCTGACGGCGGCTCAGGCCGCCGCGCTGCCGGAGGTGGCCTGCACGGTCTGGTCGAACCTGTTCATGGTGGCGCACCTGCGCCCCGCCGAGACGGTGCTGCTGCACGGCGGCGCGAGCGGCATCGGCACCATGGCGATCCAGCTGGCCAAGGCGGTCGGCGCCCGGGTCCTGGTGACCGCCGGGAGCCCGGAGAAGCTGGCCCGCTGTGCCGAGCTGGGCGCGGACGTGCTGATCGACTACCGCGAGCAGGACTTCGTCGCCGAGGTCCGGGCCGCCACCGACGGTGCCGGGGCCGACGTGGTGCTCGACATCATGGGCGCCAAGTACCTCCAGCGGAACGTCGACGCCCTGGCCCGGAACGGACGGCTCGTCATCATCGGGCTCCAGGGCGGCGTCAAGGCCGAACTCGACCTCTCCGTCCTGCTCCGCAAGCGCGCGGCCGTCGCCGCCACCACCCTGCGCAGCCGCCCGCTGGCCGAGAAGGCCGCCATCGTGGCCGCCGTCCGCGAGCACGTCTGGCCGCTGGTCGAGGCGGGGGTGGTGAAGCCGGTCGTCGACCGCGAACTCCCGCTCACCGAGGCCGCCGAGGCCCACCGCGTCCTGGAGGCCGGCGAGCAGGTCGGCAAGGTGGTGCTGACCGCCTGACCGCCTGACGGGGGCCGACCGCCTGACGGGTCACCAGTCGCAGGGCGCCAGGTCCTCGGCGAGCCTCCCGGGGTTGCGCTGGTAGTAGCCGTGCCAGCCGGACCAGGCCGGGTGGGCACGGAGCAGCTGCTCGGTCTCCGTCAGGCCGTGCCGGTCGGGGCCGAGCAGCTCGCGGGTGATCACGACGGCGGCCGGGTAGTGGCCCAGCCGCCGCGCCAGCGCCTCCTGGAGCGCGTCGAAGCCGTCCCGGGCGAACGGCTCGCGGTACCGCTCGACCCAGGCGGCCAGCCACCGGCGGAGGTGGGCCCGGTCCTCCTCCGGGAGGTCGGGCAGCCCGGCGAAGGTGGGGGCCAGCGCGGTCAGCAGCCGCTGCCCGTGTTCGGCCTCGCGGTCGGCGAAGGCCGGGTACTCGGTGACGAAGTGCTTCCACTCCACGCCCGCGACGGCCCTGCGGAGCGCGGCGGCCCCCGGCGGGTGCAGGGCGTAGTACCCCTCGCCCTCGGCGAACACCTCCCGGAGCACCTCCGGCCGCAGCGGCCCGTGCTCGGCCAGCAGGACCGCGTCACGCAGGTCCTTGCCCTGCCCGTACCGGTCGGTGAGCAGCCACATCACCTTCCAGGCGAGCGAGAGCTCGGGGGCGGCCGCGTTGAGCACCGGTGACCGGCGCCGCTCCAGGCCGGGGACGGCCGTGGGCTCGGGCGGGACGGGGAGCGGCTCGTTGAAGACGAAGTCCAGCTGGACCACGCCGCCGGGCAGGCCCTCGGCGGTCCAGGGCAGCACCAGGCGGCGGCCGGGCACCCGCTCGTAGGTCCAGATGTCCTCGGCGACGGCCTCGCGGGCGTCGAAGCGGACGCCCCGGTCGTCCTGCTCGGCGGTGAGCTGCGCCGCCGCCGCGATGCCGTCGAGCATCGCGGCGGACCGCGGGTCCTCGATGCCCCGTCCGGCCGGCACCACGACGAAGTCCAGGTCGCCCGGCTCGCGGGCCTGCTCGCCGAACCAGGCGCGCAGCAGCACGCTGCCGCGCAGCACCAGGTCGTCCACCCAGGGGGAGTCGGCGATCGCGGCCAGCACCAGGTCCATCGCCCGGCGGCGGGCGCGCAGCCAGGCCTTGGCCAGCGCGGGGTCGCGGAAGGCCGGGTCGGCGGCCCGGTAGGCGTTGGGGTGCTGTTTGAGGGCGGGGTCGAAGACCGAGCGCTGGGGGGCCTCGGGTCCCGGGACCGGACGGAGCGTCAGGGGGATCCCGTACTCGGCCCGTTCGCGCTCGCTCGGCGGGTGGTGGGGCACCTCGGTGCTGGTCCAGTCGAAGGACTGCCAGCTGCCGGTCACCGCTGCTCCCCGGTGGTGAGCCAGCCGTGGTCCACGGCGAGGTTGTCGTCGTACACGACGAACTCCCTTTCGGAGGAGAGGATCTCGTACCCGGCCGCGGTCACGGCCCCGGTCAGCCGGGCCAGCCGGAGGCCGGCCTCGGGCAGGCCGACCCGGTGGCAGCGCTGGGTGACGAAGCGCTGCTGGCGGCCGTCCGACTCGGTGCGGCGGGCGTTCCAGGACAGGTGGGCGTGGTGACGGCCGGCCAGCTCGGCCAGGGCCCGGTGGTCCGGGCCGGGCGGGAGCAGGACCTTGAGGTGGTGCTCGAAGTAGGTGTCCGGCCCCAGCCGGACCGCCTCGGCGGCGGTGCCGGGGACGCCGGTGGCCCACGGGGAGGCCTCGATCTTGGTCCTGGTCACCGCGAAGCCGGCGGCCCGCAGCCGGGCGGCGGTGGCCACGGCGGCGGCGCGCTGCTCGGGGAAGGTGCCCCGGCCGGTCAGGGTGAGCATCGGCTGGTGCCGGGTGCGGCCCCGGGCCAGCACGATGTGGGTGACCTTGAGCCCGGCCCCGTCGGCCCAGCGCTCCAGCCGCGCGAGCCGGGCGGCGGGGATCGAGAGGGTCAGGTGCGTCTCGAACTCGCCGGTGAAGTGGTCGACCGGGCCCGAGGGGGCCAGCGGGTGCTCGACCGTGACGGCCCGGACGGTGGCTGCCGGTGCGGGGGTGGGCATGGGCGGAATCATCGCAAGCGCCACTGACGGCGGGCACCGTGTTTTCGGAGTGACCTCCGGTGGACTGCCCGTAATGCCTGGATTGTCCTGGTGTGTGAGGCTGGTGCGGAGCTGTTCCCGCCCGCCGGCCGCGTTCCACGCGGTCGGCCGTCGGAAGGACCTCCATCCGTGGCCGCACTTCCGTTCGCGTACTCAGCACTCCCCGTCCCGGCCGTGCTCCGGGCCGCCGTGGTGGCCGGGCTGGCCCTTCCGCTGGTCCTGGCCGGTGGCTCGGCGGCGGGGGAGCAGGGCGGGGCCCAGCCGGTGCTCCCGGTCGTCGGCGGCGTTCCGGGCGGGACGGCCGGGCCGAGCACTCCGGCCCTGCCCGCCCTGCCGCAGGTCGAGATACCCCCGCTCCCCGCACTGCCGACCGTGCAGCTTCCGATCACCGTGCCGGCCTCACCGGGCCGCTCCGTCCCGGCCAAGCCGGAGCCCCCGGAGCCGGCCGAACCCGCGCCCACGCCCGCGCCGACCCCGGCCACCCTCCCGACCCCCACGCCGCAGCCGACGCCCGCGCCGACCCCGGCGGCCGAGCCCACCCCGCAGCCGACGCCCACGCCCGCCGCGGAGCCGACCCCGGCCGCCGCGCAGACCACCCTGCCCACGGCCGCCCCGAGCGGCACCGCGGCGCCGACGCCCCGGCCCAGCGCGACCGCCCGTCCGAGCCGCACGCCGGTGCCGAGCGCGACCGCCCGCACCGAGCAGCAGGCCCCGGCCCCGGCGCCCGGTGCGGTGGCCGAGCGCCCCGCCTCCCCGGCCGCCCAGCGGCCCGCCCCGGTGAAGCGCGTCCCCCCGGCCGCCCCGGCCCCCGCCGCCCGGCCCGGTGCCGCGGCGGAGCAGGAGGACGAGGAGGCGGACGCGGCGGCGCAGACCCTGGACGTCCTGGCGGCGGAGGCGGCCGCGGCGGCCGCGGTGGTGCCGGGCCCGACCCCGGCGGCCGGCCAGCTGGCTGCCCCGCTGCGCTGGACCGACGCCTCCACGCTGCAGTTCCCGCTCGGCGCGGGCCTGGCGATGATCGGCTGCGGCCTCGGCCTGGTCGGCCTGCGCCTGCGCCGCCGCTGACCGGCCGTCAGCTCCGGTCGGCGGGATCGCCGCACCCGGGCGGCGGGTTGGCGGCATGATGGGCCGTCAGAGTCCGTCGCCCGGACGGCGTCCGGGCGCGCCGGGCGCTCCTCAGTTGACCCTCCCTGCGCACGAAGCATATGAAGGAACCATGACGAACCCGATGAACGAACGGTCGCAGTCGGAGGACGAGTCCCCGAAGGTGCTGATCGTCGGTCCGGACGGGCTGCCGGTCGGGGCGCCCCCCGGCACCGGCCCGGGGTTCGGCCGGATCGGGGACGGCGAGGCGGTGGAGCCGCGGGAGCTGCCGGTGACCGAGATGGTCGAGCAGCCCGCGAAGGTCATGCGGATCGGCTCGATGATCAAGCAGCTGCTGGAGGAGGTCCGGATGGCCCCCCTCGACGAGGCCAGCCGGGCGCGCCTGAAGGACATCCACGCCAGCTCGATCAAGGAGCTGGAGCTCGGCCTGGCACCGGAGCTGGTCGAGGAGCTGGAGCGGCTCTCGCTGCCGTTCACCGAGGACAGCATCCCGACCGAGGCCGAGCTGCGGATCGCCCAGGCCCAGCTGGTCGGCTGGCTGGAGGGCCTGTTCCACGGGATCCAGACCGCGCTGTTCGCGCAGCAGATGGCGGCCCGGGCACAGCTGGAGCAGATGCGCCGCGCGCTGCCGCCCGGCCTGCACGGCGCCGAGCCGGAGCCGGAGGAGCCGGAGCCCGGCCGTGGCATCCGCTCGGGCCCGTACCTGTAGACCCGCACCCGTGGCCGTACCCGCGGGCCCGTACCCGCGGGCCCGTACCCGCGGGCCGGCGCCCGCAGGACGCACGGACCCTCCGCGGGCGGAGTTTCACGGTCGGGACACACCTCGGACACAGCCGCGCCCCGGCGCCGGGAGGCGTCGGGGCCAGCCGATACCCTGGCCCCTGTTCGTCGGCCCGGTGGGCCGCCGGCCAGGGGCCGGGCAGTGCCGGGAGCGCCTCCGCACCGGAGGGGGAAGCAGGGGACATGAGCGAGGACGGCGCCGCCGCCGGCGGCCACGCACTGGCGGGCGGGCGGTACGTGCTGCGGCACCTGCTCGGCCAGGGTGGGATGGCCTCGGTCCACCTCGCCCACGACACCGTGCTGGACCGTCAGGTCGCGGTGAAGACCCTGCACACCGAGCTCGGCCGGGAGCAGGCCTTCCGCGAGCGCTTCCGCCGCGAGGCGCAGGCGGTGGCCCGGCTGCAGCACACCAACATCGTCTCGGTCTTCGACAGCGGCGAGGACGTCGGCCCGGACGGCGCCACCACGCCGTACATCGTCATGGAGTACGTCGAGGGCAAGTCGCTGCGGGACGTGCTGAACGAGGCGGTCGCCGCGCACGGCGCGATGCCGGCCGAGCAGGCGCTGAAGATCACCGGTGCGGTGCTCTCGGCGCTGGAGGCCTCGCACGACCAGGGCCTGGTGCACCGCGACATCAAGCCGGGCAACGTGATGGTGAGCACCAAGGGCACCGTCAAGGTGATGGACTTCGGCATCGCGCGGGCGCTGCAGTCCGGGGTCACCTCGATGACCCAGACCGGCATGGTGGTCGGCACCCCGCAGTACCTCTCGCCGGAGCAGGCGCTGGGCAAGAGCGTGGACGCCCGCTCGGACCTCTACTCGGTCGGCTGCATGCTCTACGAGCTGCTCACCGGCCAGCTGCCGTTCGACGGCGACTCGCCCTTCTCGATCGCCTACAAGCACGTCCAGGAGGAGCCGCCGGCCCCGTCCGGGACCAACCCGGCGGTCCGGCCCGGCGTGGACGCGCTGGTGGCCCGGGCGCTGCGCAAGGACCCGGGGCACCGCTTCCCGACCGCCGAGGCGATGCGGGCCGAGGTGGAGCGGCTGGCCGCGGGCGGCCAGGCCCAGGGGGCCCCGGCCGTCACCCCGCTGGTGATCGGCGAGGGCCCGCGCTCGGTCTCGGCCGGCGGGGGCGGGCCGGTGGCCTTCCCGCCGCTGATGGGCGAGCCGCGCAGCCCCGTCCCGCAGGTGCACCAGCCGTACGTGCCGACGCCGCCGCCCGCGTACGGGCCGCAGACCCCGCCGCCGGCCTTCCCGCCGGTCGCTCCGCAGTACCCGGGACCGCACACGCCGGGCCCGTCGGCCCCCGGCCCGCTCGCCGCGGGTCCGCACACCCCCGGCCCGCACACCCCCGGTCCCTTCCCGCAGCAGCAGGTGCCGCCGCAGTACCCGATGCCCCAGCACCAGCCGCTCCCGCCGCAGCCCTTCCCGCCGCAGGGGCCGCAGCCGTTCGCCCCGCAGTTCGCCCAGCCGAAGCCCAACGGGAACGGCTGCTCCACCGCGCTGGTGGTGGTGGGCGTGATCGTTGGCGTGATCGTGCTGGCCGCGGTGATCGTCGGGATCGTGGTGGCCAAGCAGGAGAAGCAGCGCCAGCAGGACCTGTACGGCGACACGGTCGGCTCCCGGCCGACCGTCGTGCGGTCCTCCGGGACGCCTGCGGTCTGACCGTCGCACCGGGTACGCCGCGCCACACCCGGGCCCTCGAAGCGGTAGCGTGCCAGGAACGCAACTGACAGGGCCCAGGCCCGGGGCGAGGAGTGATGGCGCAGACACAGCGGCCGGGCGACGGCGAGGACGACAACGGCCACGAGACGCCCCCGGTGCCTCCGTCCCCGGCCGGCGCCGAGACGGCCGAGACGGCCGTCCTGCCCGCCACGGCCGCCGGGCCCGCGACCCCGTCCCGGGGGATCGCCGCTCCGCTCGGCACCGTCGGCGACGGCCGCTACCGGCTGACCTCCCGGCTCGGCCGGGGCGGCATGGCCGAGGTGTTCGCCGCCCAGGACGTCCGGCTGGCCCGCACGGTGGCGGTCAAGCTGCTCCGGCCCGAACTGGCCCAGGACGAGGTGGCCCGGCTCCGGTTCACCCGCGAGGCGCACTCGGTCGCCTCGCTCAACCATCACTCGATCGTCGCGGTCTACGACACCGGCGAGCAGGTCGAGCACGGCGAGTCCACGCCGTTCATCGTGATGGAGCTGGTCGAGGGCCGGACCGTCCGCGAGCTGCTGGTGGACGAGGAGGCGCCGCCGGTCGACCAGGCGCTGATCATCATCGCCGGGGTGCTGGAGGCGCTCGCCTACAGCCACCGGCACGGCATCGTGCACCGCGACATCAAGCCCGCCAACGTGATCATCACGACCGGCGGCGCGGTCAAGGTGATGGACTTCGGCATCGCCCGGGCGCTCACCGGCGAGGCCTCCACCATGACCCAGACCGGCATGGTGATGGGCACCCCGCAGTACCTCTCGCCGGAGCAGGCGCTGGGCAAGGCGGTGGACCACCGTTCCGACCTGTACGCGGCCGGCTGCATGCTCTACGAACTGCTGGCGCTGCGCCCGCCGTTCACCGGGGACACCCCGCTCTCGGTGGTCTACCAGCACGTCCAGGACGCGCCGGTGCCGCCCTCCGAGGCCAACCACCGGGTGCCGCCGGAGCTGGACGGCCTGGTGCTGCGCGCGTTGGCGAAGAACCCCGACGAGCGGTACCAGAGCGCCGACGAGTTCCGCGCCCACCTGCAGCACGCGCTGCGCGAGATGCACGGCGCCGCCGGGGCGGGGTACGCGGAGGGGGCGGCCGCCGCCGCTGCCGCCGCCGCGGGCCTGGCCGCCGCCGGTTCGGGCAACACCGGCCACTACCCGGGCTTCCAGGACACCCCGAACGGCTCCACCGCGCTGACCGAGCCGCTCGGGTCGGTCGGCGGCAGCGAGCGGACGGCGGTCATGCCGTTCCCGACCGGCTCGCCGTACCGGACGCCGTCCGAGGCGTACCCCGCCGTGGGCGGGGGAGGTGACGACGGGTCGGGTGACGGGTCGTCGGGCGGCGGGCGCCGTCGCGGGCCCTGGCCCTGGGTGGCCGGGGTGCTGCTGGTGCTGGCCGCGGCCGGGACCGGCATCGGCCTGGCGCTCAGCGGCAACAACGACAAGGGCGGGCCGACCACCCCGGTGACCGTCAACTCCCCGGCGGCCACGGCGGAGGAGACCCCCTCGCAGCAGCCCTCGACCCCGGCGACCAAGTCGACGACCAAGGGCGGCACCACCGCCCCGACGCAGCCGAACACGCACGGCACCTCCCCGACGACGCCCTCGCCGAGCACGTCCCCGTCGGCCAGCGGGAGCAAGTCGCCCTCGGCCAGCGCGAGTTCGTCGGCCAGCGCGAGCGCCAGCGGCTCGGCGAGCTCGAAGCCGAGCGGCTCGGCCTCGGCCACCAGCTCCTCCAACCCGCCGCCCTCGGCCACCGCGACCTCCGGTGGCGGTGGCGGTGCCTCGCCCGGCGCCAGCGGGGCCGCGGGCAGCGGCGGCTGACCCCGGGGCCGGCTGGCCCCGGGTCAGCCGGCCCGCCGCCGGACGTCCGTTGCTCACGGCGTCCGTTGGTCAGGGCGTCAGTTGGTCAGGGCGTCCAGGACCTGTTCGTACTCCTGGCACCACCAGGTGAGCTGGCCCGCCGAGCCCGGGTAGAGGTGGTCGGCGCGGTGGTCGCCGCGCTGGTAGTGCCACTGGAGCATCCAGAGGTCGTTGAGCCGCTCCCACCAGACCCGGTGGGCGGCGGCGGCCAGTTCGGCGGAGGTGGCCGCGCCGGTGGCGCGGTAGGCCCGGGACCACTGGCGGACCCGGCAGAGGTCGAGCACCCCGGTGCGCCGGTCGTCGAAGAGCAGGGTGGCGGCCCGGACGGTCTCCTCGGCGGTGGGCCGGGTGCCGAGCTTGTCCCAGTCGAGCACGGCGGCCACCCGGCCGCCGCGGTGCAGCACGTTGAGGCCGTGGAAGTCGCCGTGGGTCCAGCCGGTGGGCGGGGCGGCGGTGGGAGCGGGGCGGCGGTGGCCGTGGGCGTCCAGCAGGTCCAGACGCTCCGTCAGCCGCCGTTCGGCCAGGGAGTCGAAGGGCAGTCGGGGCCGGGCCGAGCGCGCGCGTCCGCGCAGCTCGCGGACCAGCCGCTCGGTCTCCGCCGGGTCGGCCGAGAGCGTGCCGACGGGCTGGAGCACCGGTGGGCAGACCTCGGCCAGGGTGCCGTGCAGCTGCCCGAGCAGGGTGCCGAGCTCGGCGCAGCGGGCCGGGCCGAGCTCGGTCCCGTGCAGGTGGACGCCGTCGACCCAGGGGTAGAGGGCGAAGAGCCGGCCGCCGTGGGCGACCACGGTGCGGCCGCCGATCGCCGGCAGCGGGGGCGCGACGGGCAGTCCGCGCGCCGCCAGCGCGGTGGAGGCGCGGTGCTGCGCCGCGACCGCCGGGCGGGTGGAGGTGGCCGAGTCCACGTAGCACTTGAGGAAGTGCGGACCGGTCTCGCTCTCCACCCGGTAGCCGCGGTTGAGCAGTCCTTCGGCCACCGGGGTGACCGCCAGGGGCCGGATCCGGAAGCGGCGCAGCACCCCGGTCAGGACCTGGTCCGGGACCGGGGGGCTGAGCGTGCCGACGGGGGGAGCGGCCGCGTCCGGGCGGGCCGGTGCGTCCGCGAAGCGGAGGGTGTGGTTCACGTCCCCTGAGCGTAGTGGTGACGCTGGGTGGTGCTTGACATACGGTCGGTGATGTGCTTCTGAAGCTCCGGTGAACCACGCCTCAGTGGTGGTGGTCGGCCTGGTGCCGGGCCACGTAGGCGGCGGCCTGGGTGCGGCGCTCCATGCCCATCTTGGCCAGCAGGCTGGAGACGTAGTTCTTGACGGTCTTCTCGGCCAGGTGCAGCTCGTTGCCGATCTGGCGGTTGGTCATCCCCTCGCCGATCAGATCGAGGATCCGCCGCTCCTGCTTGGTCAGCTGGGCCAGCCGTTCGTCCTCCTTCTCCCCGCCGTCCCGCAGCCGCTCCAGCACCCGGCTGGTGGCGACCGGGTCGAGCAGCGACTTGCCGGCCGCCACGTCGCGCACCGCGGAGAGCAGGTCGGTGCCGCGGATCGCCTTCAGCACGTACCCGGAGGCCCCCGCCATGATGGCGTCGAACAGCGCCTCGTCGTCCGAGAAGGAGGTCAGCATCAGGCACTTGATCTCCGGCCGCTGGGAGCGCACCTCGCGGCAGACCTCGACCCCGTTCCCGTCCGGGAGGCGGACGTCGAGCACCGCCACGTCGGGGTTGACGGCCGGGATGCGGGTCAGCGCCTCGGCGGCGGTGCCGGCCTCGCCGACGACCTCGATGTCGTCCTCCATGGACAGCAGGTCGTGTACGCCCCGGCGGACGACCTCGTGATCATCGAGAAGGAATACCCTGATATGTCCGTTTCCACTCACGAGCAAATGCTCCCATAAGCGGGTACAGAAGACCTATCCCCCCGGCCGGAAATTGATGCCGATTACCCCCTTACGCGGAGACCGGCGCCCGGATAGCGTGCGCAGGTGTCCTGACGGCACCACGGATGAGAGCCGCGCCACACCCGCGGCTGTTCTGACAGGGAACAAGTAGGACGTCCTAGCGCAGACGCGCCAAGGGGCTGCGCTGGGTAACGTTCTCGTGAGGGAAGCCGTCGGAGAAGGAACACCACCTGCCGAGCAGAGTCGGTGCGCACACCCACGCGCTCTCCACTGCGAGGCGGTGACCGGACCGGTCACCGGCGACCCCGGGCGGCCGGACAGACCGAGGAGTGAACGTGACCGTCAAGAGCACGACGAGGGCGCGCAAGAAGCCCGCCCCCGCCGTCACTGACAGCCGGCGTACGGACGCGCCGGAGCTCGTACAGCTGCTCACGCCGGAAGGCACCCGGGTCGAGCACCCGGACTTCCCGCTGACCACGACGCCGGAGGAGCTGCGCTCGCTCTACCGCGACCTGGTGCTGGTGCGGCGCTTCGACGCCGAGGCCACCTCGCTCCAGCGTCAGGGCGAACTGGGCCTGTGGGCCTCGCTGCTGGGCCAGGAGGCGGCCCAGGTCGGCTCGGGCCGCGCGATGCGCACCGGCGACTACGCCTTCCCGACCTACCGCGAGCACGGCGTGGCCTGGTGCCGCGACGTCGACCCGCTGAACCTGCTCGGCATGTTCCGCGGCGTCAACCACGGCGGCTGGGACCCGAACGAGAAGAACTTCCACCTCTACACCATCGTGATCGGCGCGCAGACCCTGCACGCCACCGGCTACGCGATGGGCATCACCAAGGACGGCGCCGACGACGCGGTGATCGCGTACTTCGGTGACGGCGCCTCCAGCCAGGGCGACGTCAACGAGGCCTTCACCTTCGCCTCGGTCTACAACGCGCCGGTGGTGTTCTTCTGCCAGAACAACCAGTGGGCGATCTCCGAGCCGACCACCACCCAGACCCGCATCCCGCTCTACCGCCGCGCCTCCGGCTTCGGCTTCCCGGGTGTCCGGGTGGACGGCAACGACGTGCTCGCCTGCCTCGCGGTGACCCGCTGGGCGCTGGACCACGCCCGCAGCGGCCAGGGCCCGGTGCTGGTCGAGGCCTTCACCTACCGGATGGGTGCCCACACCACCTCGGACGACCCGACCCGCTACCGCGCGACAGAGGAGACCGAGGCCTGGAAGGCCAAGGACCCGATCGCCCGCCTGAAGGCGCACCTGGAGGCGGAGGGCATCGCCGACGAGGCGTTCTTCGCCGAGGTCGAGGCCGAGAGCGAGACGCTGGGCCTGCGGGTCCGCGAGGGCGTCCGGACCATGCCGGACCCGGACCCGACGCTGATCTTCGACCACGTCTACACCGAGCCGCACGTGCTGGTGGACGAGGAGCGGGCCGAGTACGAGGCGTACGCCGCCTCCTTCGAGGGCGGGGAGAACCACTGATGGGCACGCAGCTCAGCATCGCGAAGGCGCTCAACGAGGCGCTCCGCAAGTCGCTGGAGAGCGACCCGAAGACCCTGCTCATGGGCGAGGACATCGGCAAGCTCGGCGGTGTCTTCCGGATCACCGACGGCCTGCAGAAGGACTTCGGCGAGGACCGGGTGATGGACAGCCCGCTGGCCGAGTCCGGCATCATGGGCACCGCGATCGGCCTGGCCCTGCGCGGCTACCGCCCGGTGGTGGAGATCCAGTTCGACGGCTTCGTCTACCCGGCCTTCGACCAGATCGTCTCCCAGCTGGCCAAGATGCACGCCCGTGCGCTCGGCCACGTGAAGATGCCGGTCACCGTCCGGATCCCGTATGGCGGCGGCATCGGCGCGGTGGAGCACCACAGCGAGTCGCACGAGGCGTACTTCATCCACACCGCCGGTCTGCGGGTGGTCAGCCCGTCCAACGCGCACGACGCGCACTGGATGCTCCGTCAGGCGATCGCCTCGGACGACCCGGTGATCTTCCTGGAGCCCAAGCGGCGCTACTGGGACAAGGGCGAGGTGGGCGACGAGGCCGGCATCGGCCTGCACACCGCCAAGGTGGTCCGCGAGGGCGCCGACGCCACCCTGATCGCGTACGGCCCGATGGTGAAGGTCTGTCAGGAGGCCGCCGCGGCCGCCGAGGAGGACGGCCGCCGCCTGGAGGTCGTCGACCTGCGCTCGCTCTCGCCGGTGGACTTCGCCACCGTCGAGGAGTCGGTGAAGCGCACCGGCCGCGCCGTGGTGGTGCACGAGGCGCCGGTCTTCCTGGGCCTGGGCGCCGAGCTGGCCGCCCGGATCACCGAGAAGTGCTTCTACCACCTGGAGGCCCCCGTCCTCCGGGTCGGCGGCTACCACGCCCCCTACCCGCCGTCGCGGGTGGAGGAGACCTTCCTGCCCGACCTGGACCGCGTGCTCGACGCCGTCGACCGCGCGCTGGCCTACTGAGAACGGAGCGATGATGACCACCGAAGTGCGCTCGCTCCGCGAGTTCAAGATGCCGGACGTCGGCGAGGGCCTCACCGAGGCCGAGATCCTGACCTGGTACGTCAAGCCCGGTGACGTGGTGACGGACGGTCAGGTGGTCTGCGAGGTGGAGACCGCCAAGGCGGCGGTCGAGCTGCCGATCCCCTTCAACGGGGTCGTCGACCAGCTGTTCTTCCCCGCCGGGAGCACGGTGGACGTCGGCACGGCGATCATCTCGGTCGCGGTCGGCGAGGGTGCGGCCGAGCCCGCTCCCGTCGCCGCCCCGGCCGCCGAGGCGGCTCCGGCCGCCGCCGCTGCTGCCGCCGAGCCGGAGCGCCGGGAGGTGCTGGTCGGCTACGGCCCGCGCACCGGCACCGTGCAGCGCCGGGCCCGCAAGACCTCGACGGCCCCGGTCGCCGCCGCTCCGGTCGCGGCCCCCGTCCCGGTCGCGGCCCCCGCCCCGGTCGTCGCGGCCCCGCCCGTGGTGGTGCCCGCGCAGGCCGAACCGGCCGGTGGCGAACGGCCGTTGGCGAAGCCGCCGGTCCGCAAGCTGGCCAAGGACCTGGGCATCGACCTGCGGACCGTCACCCCGACCGGCAAGGACGGCGTGATCACCCGCGAGGACGTGCACGCCGCCGCCGCTCCGGCCCCGGTCGCCGCCGCCCCGGCTCCGGCCGTGGTGGAGACCGAGGCGGTCGAGACCGTCGCCGCCGCGGTCGCGTACGGCACGGACGTCCGGGTGCCGGTCAAGGGCGTCCGGAAGGCCACCGCCCAGGCGATGGTGGCCTCGGCGTTCACCGCCCCGCACGTCACCGAGTTCGTCCAGGTCGACGTGACCCGGACGATGAAGCTGGTGCGCGAGCTCAAGGAGAGCGGCGAGCTGGGCGCCGGCGTGCGGGTCAGCCCGCTGCTGCTGGTGGCCCGGGCGCTGCTCACCGCCGTCCGCCGCCACCCGGAGATCAACGCGGCCTGGGACGAGGCCAACCAGGAGATCGTGCTCAAGGGGCAGGTCAACCTCGGCATCGCCGCGGCCACCCCGCGCGGTCTGCTGGTGCCCAACATCAAGGACGCCGGGTCCAAGACGCTGCCGCAACTGGCGGTATCGCTAGGTGAGTTGACGGACGTCGCCCGGCAGGGCAAGACCTCGCCGGCCGACCTCTCCGGCGGCACCATCACCATCACCAACGTCGGCGTCTTCGGTGTCGACACCGGCACGCCGATCCTCAACCCGGGCGAGGCCGCCATCCTCGCCTTCGGCGCCGTCCGCGAACTGCCCTGGGTGCACAAGGGCAAGGTCGTCCCGCGCCTGGTCACCACCCTGGCGCTCTCCTTCGACCACCGCCTGGTGGACGGGGAGCTGGGCTCCAAGGTGCTCGCGGACACCGCGGCCATCCTGGAGCGCCCGAAGCGCCTGATCACCTGGAGCTGACGCTCCGTCGGACCAGCCCGAACGGGCCCTACCCACCTGGTGGGCAGGGCCCGTTCGGCCGTTCTCAGTGCGAGCGGCTCCACCGGACGGCCGCGAGGACCCCCGCGCCGAGGGCGATGGCGCCCAGGGCGGAGAGGACGAGGAAGGTGTTCGGCGTGCGGGGGCCGGTGCTGGCCAACTCCGTTGCGGCAACGTCCTGCTGGACGGTGGTCGCGGAGGCGCTGGGGGAGGTGGACGGTGCGCTCTTCGGCGCCTCGGCGGCGGCCGCCTTGGCGACGGGGGCGGCCGCGGAGGGCTTCGCGGTGGGGGTGGACTTCGGGGCGGAGGCCGGGGTCACCCGCAGGGTCGCGCCCACGCTGCCGGCGTTGAGGTCCTCGCCCTGGGCGAACACCGTGTACGAGACGGTGTCCAGGGCCTTCGGCACGGCTGCCACCAGCGAGAAGCGGAACGAGAGTTCGGCCGACTCGCCCTGCTTCAGCGCCAGCCGGGGCAGCACGTCCTGGTTGACCAGGCCACGGGTGCAGCCCAGCTGGAGCCCTAGCTTCTTCCACGGGCCCTTGCCCTGGCGCCACTCCACGGCGACCTGCTCGACCGCCACGTCGGCCTTCATGTCGTAGTAGTGCCCGACCGAGAACTGCGGCTCGACCTGCTGGTACGGGGCGTCCGTCCGGTTGGTGATCCGGACCGGAACCTCCACCTGCGCACCGCCCGCCGTGATCGTGGTGGGCAGGGTCTTGAGCGCCTTGACCTCCAGGGTGCCCTGGTGCTTCGCGGCCGGGGCGGGGTGCGGGGTGGGCGTGGCGCCGCAGACCGCCCAGGCGGAGGTCGAGCCGGTGGCGAGCGGGACGCCGACGGCGAGGGTGAGGGCGGCGGCGGTGACGGCGAGCGGGCGGGCGATGCGCATGGTGGTGGTCCCCGTGAGGTCGAGAAGTGAGTGGTGGTCAGCGGGCGGTGCGGCGGCGGGCGAAGAGCAGGGCGGCGGTGCCGACGGCGAGCAGGGCGGCGGCCGAGCCGACCAGGGCGGCGGCCGGGGCCTTCGGGCCGGTGGAGGCCAGCTCGGCGGGGGTGGCAGCGGTGGTCGGGGTGGCCGTGGCCGGCGCGCTGGGGGTGGCCTTCGGAGCCTCGGCGGGTGCGGCGGCGAGTGCGGCGGCCTTGGTGGCGGAGGGGGTCGGCTTCGGGGAGGCCGGCTTGGCGGCCGGGGCCGGGTGCAGGACCTTCAGGGTGGCCGGCGCCTCGGTGGTGTAGAGCAGGATCGAGTCCTGGGCGGCGGGGGTGGTGCTCTTGAGGCCGACCCGGAACATGAAGCGCTTGGCGCGTCCGTCCTCCAGCGAGCCCTTCAGCACGGCGGTGTCGGTGTAGAAGGCGCCGCAGTCGTAACGGGTCGGGAGCGTCTTCCAGGCCCCGCTGACCATGACCTCCACGGTGACGTCCTGCGCGCGGAGGCCCTGCTTGCCACCGGTCGGCTTCGGTGCGAGCAGCCCGAAGCCGGGGGCGATCTGCCGGTAGGCCGAGCCGGTGCCGTTGAACAGCTCGATGCCCACCTCGACCTTGGCGCCGCCGGCCGTGATCGTCCTGGGCAGCTCCGGGATGAAGGACTGCTGCGGCTCGGTGGCGCGGCGCGGGCCCTCGTAGATCGGCTCGGCGGGCGACGGGCCGCAGGCCCAGGCGGTGTCGGCGGTGATCAGGGTGATGCCGCTGGTGAGCAGGAGGGTGGCGACGGAGAGCGGGGCAAGCTTCGCAAAACGGTTGATAACGGACGTGCGCATGACGTGTCCCCCCAGGGAGTCCGGTCTGACGGTGTGTGAGGTGAAGGACCCTGCGGCGCCGGTCCCCTCGCCGGGGCCGCTCTCCGTGCCTTCAACCGTTAAGACGTCCATCCCCCCGGGGGGTTGCAGGTGAGTTCGAAAAGTTTTTTCGGAGGGCTCCGGCGGGCCTCCGGGATACTGCCCGGGTGACGAGACTGCGGGGGAAGACCGAGGATCCGACGGCTGCTCAGGACGGGCGCCCGTCGCTGCGGCGGGACGTGTCGGGGCCCGCGCTGCTGGCCGGGCTGGTGTGTGTGGCGGTGTCGTTCTCCGGCCCGCTGGTGGTGGTGCTGGCAGCCGCGCAGGCCGGGCGGCTGGACCAGGGGCAGACCGCCTCCTGGATCTGGGCGGTCTCGATCGGCAGCGGGCTGAGCTGTCTGCTGCTCTCCTGGTGGACCCGGACCCCGGTGATCGCGGCCTGGTCCACGCCCGGTGCGGCGCTGCTGGTGACCAGCCTGGGCGACTACCCGTACCGGGAGGCGGTCGGGGCGTTCCTGGTGAGCAGCGTGGCGGTGGCGCTGTTCGGCGTGACCGGCCTGTTCGGGCGGCTGATGCGGGCGATCCCCACCGGGATCGTGAACGCGATGCTGGCCGGCATCCTGTTCTCCTTCGGCGCGGGCATCTTCACCTCGGTGAAGAGCGCCCCGGTGCTGGTGCTCGGCAGCTTCACCGCCTTCCTGCTGGCCCGCCGCTTCGTTCCCCGGTACGCGGTGCCGGTGGCTCTGCTGGCCGGCGGGGTGCTGGCCGCCGTCACCGTCGGGCTGCCGCTGCACCTCGGCCAGGGCGGGCCGGTGCGGCCGGAACTGACGGTGCCGCAGTTCAGCTGGGCGGCCACCGTCGGTCTGGCGCTGCCGCTCACCATCGTCGCGCTGGCCTCGCAGAACGCGCCCGGCCTCGGGGTGATGCGGGCCTCCGGCTACGATCCGGACGACCGGCTGCTGATCGGTGCGACCGGCGGCCTCTCGGTGCTGCTGGCGCCGTTCGGCTCGCCCGGGGTGAACCTGGCCGCGATCACCGCCGCGATCTGCACCAGCCCGGAGAGCCACCCGGACCCGCGCCGCCGGTACGTGGCCGGGATGTCCACCGGGGTGCTCTACATCCTGATCGGCAGCTTCGCCGGGGTGCTGGTCAGCCTCTTCACCGGTCTGCCGCCCGCGTTGATCGCGGTGATCGCCGGGGTCGCGCTGCTGGCCTCCTTCCAGGGCAGCCTGATCGGCGCGGTGACCGAGCCGATCGGGCGGGACGGGGCGGTGGTGACCTTCCTGGTGACCGCCTCGGGGATGACCCTGTACGGGATCGGCTCGGCCTTCTGGGGGCTGCTGTTCGGCGTCGGGACGCACCTGGTGCTGGAAGCGGGGCGGCGCGAGAAGGCCTGACGGGAGGTCAGCAGGGTCGCGGGCTGGGCCGAATGGCTGCCGTCGTCCCCCTCCCCGGTGCCCGTTCCCGCGCGGCGCGCGGCAGCTGACCGGGCCGGGCCCGGTGCCCGCGCATGCTGGACGTGACCTGCGCGGTGGCGCGACCCGCGCACCGGAGCTCCGGCGTGCCGCCAGGGTTCGGACCGCCGCGCGGGAGGGGGCCGGAGTGGACGAGGGCGGGACGTCACGGCTGGCCCGGCGCCAGCGCGCGGTACTGGTGGTGGCGGTCGGGGCCGCCCTGGTCTCCACCGGCGGCTGGGCCGCCTCCTCCCTGGTGGAGTCCCCGGCCGAGCGGACCGTCGGGGCCGCACCGCCGCCGCGCAGCCTGCTCACCGCCCCGGTGACGCTGCGGGCGCTCACCCCCTCGGTGGTGGCCCGGGGCCAGGTCTACCCGCCGACCCGGTACGAGGTGACGCCGCGGGCCTCCTCGCCCGAGATCACCCAGCTGTTCGTCTCCGCGCTGGCCGTCCGGCCGGGTGAGCAGGTGGAGAACGGCCGCCTGCTCGCCGTGGTCTCCGGCCGGCCGCTCTTCGTGCTGCACGGCGCCGTCCCCGCGTACCGGGACCTCAAGCCCGGCTCCACCGGCCCGGACGTCGCCCAGCTCCAGAAGGCCCTGGAGGAGCTGGGCTTCGGTCCGGGCGGCGATCCGGAGGGCAGCTACGGCCGGGGCACCGCCAAGGCGGTGGGCGACTACTACCGCAGCATCGGGCAGACGGCGCCGACCCCGGGGCCGGAGGCCCGGCAGGCGGTGGACGCCGCCCGCCGGGCCGTCGAGGCGGACCAGCGGCAGCTGGCCGAGACCGCCGCCGACCCGGAGCGGTCGGCCCAACTGCCGGAGGCCCGGCGGAGGCTGACGGTCAGCCGGGAGGAGCTGGCGAAGGCCGAGGCGGCCAACGGCCCGATGGTCCCGGCCGGCGAGGTGGTGCTGCTGCCCTCCTTCCCGGCCACCGTGACGGCGGTCAACGCGCCCGTCGGGGCCCCGGTCTCGGGCCCGCTGCTCTCGCTGGCCGGCGGCGGGCTGGCCGTCACCGGTCGGCTGACGCCCGCTCAGGCCACCTCGGTGCAGCCCGGGATGACGGTGGAACTGCTCGCCGAGGTCAGCGGCGCCACCGCCCGGGGCACCGTCACCGGGCTCGGCGCTCCGACCGGCCTGCCGCCCGCCGGGCAGGTGGTCCCGATCGGCGGCCCGGCCCCCGCCCCGGGCGACCCGGCCCGGCCGGGCCCGCTCTACGTCCCGCTGCAGATCACCACCGAGCAGGGCCTGCCCGCGGCCCTGAACGGCCAGGACGTCCGGCTCACCGTGCTGCAGGGCCCGGCCGCCGAGCCGGTGCCGAGCGTGCCGGTGGCGGCGGTCTTCACCGACTCGGCCGGGCGCACCGTGGTCACCCGGGTCACCGCGGACGGCCGCCGCGAGGTGGTCGCGGTCACCACCGGCGCCACGGTCGGCGGCTGGGTCGCGCTGACCGGTGGTGGGCTGGCGGCCGGTGACCAGGTGGCGGTCGGCTCGTGACGGTCCTCGAACTCCGGTCGGAGCCGGGTGGGTTGACCGTCGAGGCGGGGGAGTGGGTGGCGGTCGCCGGGCCGCCCGGTCTGCTGCCGCTGCTCGGCCTGTTCGAGGCCGCCGCCCCCGGTGGCCTCCTGCTGGAGGGCACCGACACCGGGCGGCTCACCGAGCGGGAGCGCGCGGTGCTGCGCGGCCGCCGGATCGGCCTGCTGCTCCGCCGTCCCGCCCTGCTCCGGCTCCGCACCGCCGAGGAGAACCTGCTGCTCGCCCAGGTCTACGTCCGCACCCCGCGCGCCGAGCGGCGCCCGGCGGCCCGGGCCGCCCTGGAGCGGGCCGGCCTCGGCGACCGCTCCGGCGCGCTGCCCGGCGCCCTCACCGCCGCCGAGCGGTGCCGCCTCGCGCTGGCCCGGGCACTGGTCAACCGGCCGGCGCTGCTGCTCTGCGAGGAGCCGGTCGAAGGCCTGGACCCGGCCGGGGCCGAGACGGTGCTCGCCCTGCTCGACCGGCTGCACGGCGAGGGGCAGACCGTCCTGGTGCTCACCCGGGACCCGGCGGTGGCCGACCGGGCCGGGCGGACGGTGCGGATCCCCGACGGGGCGACGGCCGAAGCGGCGGTGGTCTGAGGTGCTCCGCAAGCCGCGGCCGGGGACGTGGTCCGCCCTGCGGGACCTGGGGGCCGAGACGCTGGCCGGACTGCTGGAGCGGCCCCGGCGCACCCTGCTCACCCTGCTCGCCCCGGCGCTCGGGACCGCCACCCTGGTCGCCGCGCTCGGCCTGACCGCCACCGCCGACGGCCAGGTCCGCCCGGGCTACGACCTCACCAGGGCCACCACCGTCACCGCGGTGGACCAGCCCGACGCCACCGGACTGCCCCCCGGGGCCGCCCCGCCCACCGGCCTGCCGCCCGACACCGAGACCCGGGCGGCCCGGATCTCCGGGGTGACGGCGGCCGGGGTCTGGTGGCGGGTCGGCGACGGCATCCGGATCGGCACCGGCCCGGCCGCCGAGGGCCTGCCCGGCCCCGGCCCGACGGTCTTCGCCGCCAGCCCCGGAGCGGTCGCCGCGATGGCCCCGGAGCTGACCGCCGGAGTGACGCTCGATCAGTTCCCGGAACGGCGGCGGCTCCCCGTGGCGCTGCTCAGCGAGGAGACCGCCGCCCGCCTCGGCATCGGCCCCGGCCTGGTCGCGGCGCAGCCCGCCGTCTTCCTGGACGGCCTCCCGTTCACCGTGATCGGCCTCTACCGGCAGGTCACCCGGGCTCCCGAGACGCTGCACGGCCTGATCGTCCCGGCCGCGACGGCGCTGGAGCGCTTCGGCAATCCGGGACCGGCCGGGCGGGAGTCCGCCAAGGTGCTGGTCGCCACCCGCCCCGGGGCGGCCGGGGTGGTGGCCCGTCAGCTCCCGGCGGCGCTGCGCCCCGAGGCCCCGGACCGGCTGGCCGTGGACGCCCCGCCCGACCCGTACGAGCACCGGGGCGCCGCTCCCCGGCGCACCGGACTCCTGGTGGCGCTGGCCCTGGCCGGCGCCTGCCTGGCCGTCGGCGCGGTGGTCATCGCCTCGGCCGGCCTGCTCGCGGTGGGGGAGCGCGCGGCCGAGACCGGGCTGCGGCGCTCGTTCGGCGCCGGGGCCCGACAGGTCGGGGCCCAGTTCCTCGCCGAGGCCGCCACCGTCGGCACCCTGGGCGGCCTGGCCGGCACCGGCCTCGGCGTGCTCGCCGTCCTCGCCGTGGCGCTCGTCCGGGACTGGACCGCCGTGCTGCCGGCCTGGGCCGTGCTCCCCGCGCCGCTGCTCGGCACCGTCCTCGGCCTGCTGGCCGGCGCCCACCCGGCGCTCCGGGCGGCCCGCACCGAACCGGTCGCGGCCCTGCGCGGCTGAGCCGGCCACCGCGCGGCCGGTCCGTTCCCTCGGCGCGAGGCCGGGGCCGCCACCGCTCGGCGCGGGGCGCGGGGCGCGCGGCGCGGGGCCGCCGCAAGCCGGGTGGGCCGCGCGGCGGAACCGGTTGGTCCGGCCCGGGGAACCTGCGGCGCGGGAGTGCTGCGGGGGCGCGGGGTGCGGGTACCTCTCCGCGACCCCCACCCTGGCCCCCGCCGGGTGACCGGAGCACCGAGGACGTACCCGTATGGCGCCTGGCGATACCGGACACCGCGTCCGCCGAGGAGCGGGACGCGGCCTGGCCGTGCTCCTGCTGCTCCCGGTGGCCGGGCTGCCCGCCGCCCTGGAACTCACCGCCCGGTCGCCCTACGAGGTCATCGGCGTCCCGTCGCCCGCCCCCGACCGGGCCGCCCCGCCGAACGGCGTCGAACGGCCCCCCGGGCCACCCGCCACCACGCCGGGCACCGCCCCGACCGTGGACATACGGCGCACCGGTGACCCGGCCAACCGGATCACCCTGGTCCTGCTCGGCGACGGCTACACCGCCGACCAGCAGGAGTTGTTCCGCCGTCAGGCCGACCAGGCCTGGCACGCGCTGATGGAGATCGAGCCCTTCCGCAGCTACCAGGGCTTCTTCAACATAAGGCGGGTCGAGGTGGTCTCCCCGACCCCCGGCATCGCCGAGGGCGAGCCGGCCGTCCGCCACCCCGGCACCCCGCTCGGCATGCACTTCTGGTGCGAGGGCACCGCCCGGCTGCTCTGCGCCGACGAGGCCGCCACCGCCCGCCTGGCGGGGGAGGGCGAGGGCCCGCAGTACCTGATCGCCCTCGCCAACTCCAGGGAGTACGGCGGTGCCGGCGGCACCGGGGTGACCACCCTGGCGGGCGGCAGCCCCGACGCCGGACGGATCATCCAGCACGAGATGGGCCACACCGTCGGCGACCTCGGCGACGAGTACGACAGCGCGCCGGGCGACGCCGACTACCCCAACCTCTCCGCCGTGGACGCCGAGGAGATGAGGCGCCGTCAGCTGAAGTGGTGGCGCTGGCTGGGCGCCGAGACCTCCGACGGCGGCGGCACGGTCGGCACCTACCGGAGCGCCAACGGCACCTTCCGCCCCACCGTCGACTCGGTGATGCGCACCCTCGGCGGCAGCTACAACCCGCCCTCCCGGGAGGCCATCGTCAAGCAGCTCTACCAGCGGATCAGCCCCGCCGACCGCCCCGAACCGACCCCGGGCGCGATCACCGGCCGCCCCCGGCTGCTGGTCCGGCCCGTCCCCCTCACCGGGGACCGGCAGCTGGTGGTCGAGTGGCGGGTCGACGGCCTCCCGGTGACCAGCCCCGCCCCCGACGGCAGCTGGCTGGAGACCACCGCGCTCGCCGTCCCCGCCGGACGGACCGTCACCGTCTCGGCCACCGTGCGGGACGACACCGACTGGGTCCGGGACGAGGCGTTCCGGGAGCAGCGGATGACCCGGACGGTGAGCTGGACGCTCAAGGGGTGAGACGGTGCTTCGTGCACGACGGCCGGATCCCGGCTGTTGACGGGCTGCTTAACCTGTTCGGGTGAGCACCGACCCGGAGACCGTCCCAGCCCCCACCGTCGCCGCCGTCCCCGGCCAGCGGGCACCGGTGCCGGTACCCGCGCCCTCCGCAGCGCCGGGCGGGCGGGCCGCCTGGTTCGCCTGGGCGGTCGCCGCCACCGTCTACGTGCTCGCGGTGATCCACCGGACCAGCCTCGGCGTGGCCGGCATCGACGCCGCCGACCGCTTCGGCATCGGCGCCTCCGCGCTCTCCACCTTCGCCGTCCTCCAGGTCCTGGTCTACGCGGCCATGCAGATCCCCGTCGGCCTGCTGGTCGACCGGTACGGGCCCAAGCGCGTCCTGCTGGGCGGCATCCTGCTGCTGAGCCTCGGTCAGCTCGCCTTCGCCTTCTCCACCGCCTTCGGCCCCGCCCTGGCCTCCCGGGCCGTGCTCGGCTGTGGCGACGCCATGACCTTCATCAGCGTGCTCCGGATCGCGGCCCGGTGGTTCCCCGCCGCCAAGAACCCGATGGTCGCCCAACTCACCGGCCTGGCCGGGATGGGCGGCAACCTGCTCACCACCGCCGTCCTCGCCCAGACCCTCCACAGCGAGGGCTGGACCGCCTCCTTCGCCACCGTCGCCCTGCTCGGCGTCGCGGTCTTCGCGGCCGTCGCCCTGCTGCTCCGGGAGGCACCCCCCGGCGCCGCCCCGCTGCCCTCCACCGCCGACGGACGGCCCTCGCTCCGCTCCCAGGTCCGCGACTCCTGGCGCGAACCCGGCACCCGGCTGGGGCTGTGGGTGCACTTCACCACCGCCTTCCCCGCCGGAGCCTTCGGACTCCTCTGGGGGATGCCCTACCTGGTGGAGGGTCAGGGCCTCTCGCGCGGCGAGGCCGGCGGCCTGCTCACCCTGCTGGTCTTCTCCAACATGCTCTTCGCCCTGCTGCTCGGCCGGCTCCTGCTCCGTACCGTCCGGGCCCGGATGCCCGTCACCCTCACCGTGATCGCCACCACCGCCCTCACCTGGGCCGCAGTCCTCGCCTGGCCCGGCGCCACCCCGCCCAGCTGGCTCCTCGTCACCCTCCTCGTGGTGATGGGCAGCAACGGCCCCGCCTCCCTCGTCGGCCTCGACTACGCCCGCGCGAGCAATCCCCCCACCCGCCTCGGCACCGCCACCGGCATCGCCAACATGGGCGGCTTCCTCGGCATCGTCACCACCCTGCTGGGCGTCGGCCTCCTCCTCGACGCCCTCACCCCGGCGGGCGCGGCGCACACGGCGGACGGGTACCGGTGGGCGCTGTGCTGGCTGTACGTGCCGCTCGCCTTCGGCACGGGCATGATCCTGCACCTCCGGCGGAAGGTCGCGTAGGGTTTCCGACCTGCGAAAACGCGAATACCCTCACTGGAAGTGAGGGTATTCGGACCGTATGCCTGAGCTGGACTCAGGCATACGGTGCGTCAGTTACAGCAGACCGCTGCGCCGCATCAGGTCGACGAACTCGTCCGGCCCGGTGGAGAACCGGAACGGGCCGACCTCGCCGTGCACCGCTCCGCCGAGCGAGGGCTCGGGCGCGGGAGGCCGGGCGTTGAGGCGGCGGACCAGGTCGACCAGCTTGAGCTTCTCGCAGCGCGGGATCGCCTTCCCGCCGCGGATGCCCACGTGCTCGAAGCTCAGGCACTGGAAGTACCCGCCGAAGGGCGGCCCGCTGTCGTCCTGACGGCTCGGCACCCGGAACTCCATCTCGCCGTGCCGGCAGTGCACCGTCCCGTCGGAGCGGATGTGGAAGTCCGGCCCGAGGTCCTGCTGGACCTCCGCGACGATGTGCACCTGCTGCCCGATCGCGTCGGCGAGGGTCCCCGCCATCCGCTGCTGCTGCCGCAGCACGTCGGTGTCACCCCGCCGGATCGACGGCAGCAGGTCGGCGGTGACCCATGTCTGGAACGGCTTCGCAGTCACCTTGTCCGAGCGGAAGATCAGGGTGTAGAGCCCCGACTCGCTCACCACGTTGAGGATCGGGTACCCCCTGGGGGAGGGTTCCTCACCTGCGGAAACGCCGCCACCCTGACGCCGAATCAGGGTAAGGCTGACGGTCCGGTACTGCTCGGGGGTGAGCAGCTTGTTGGCCTTCGTCGGGTTGCCCCGGCCGAGGATCTTGCAGATGTCGGCGGTGACGAACCAGGGCTCGCCGTCGATCATCACCACCCGGATCGGCTGGCCGGTGACCGGGAAGCTGGTGCGGACCAGTTCCATCGACTCGTTGTTCATGACAGCCCCTCAATTCTGTTCGGAGGTATGGGCTGTCTGGCACAACGAGGCCGAACGGGTGACGTACTGGCCCGCCCCGGCCGCACGGAAGCGCGAGGTGCGCCACCCCGCGTGCGCGGCGGGAGCGCGCCTCAGGGGGTGACGGCGAAGTGGTCGAGGATGCGGTCGGCGAGCTCGTGGTCGCCGTCGACGGTGACGGGGCCGCGCTTGCCGCGGCCGCAGGAGAGGCGGAGGAAGGTCTCCCAGTCCATGCCGAGCGAGACCGTCGGGGCGAGGGTCACCGACTCGTCGACGGTGCCGCGGCCGTCCGCTCCGACCCGGACGGTGCGGAAGAACTCCAGCGGGCCGGTGACGTCCAGGGCGACGGTGGTGCCGAGGGGTGCGCCGGCCGATTTGGCGACGGTGCGGGGGAGGCCGGCCAGGAGCTGGTCGCGGGCGATCCGGGCGGCGGCGGTGTCGAGGTTGCCGGGGACGCCGAGGGCGCGGCGCAGGTCCTGCTCGTGGACCCAGACGTCGAAGACCCGCAGCTGCAGCAGGGTCAGGTAGGGGACGTCCCGGGAGAGCGGGCCGGCCGGCCAGCGGACGAGGTCCTCGGCCTGGTGGCGGGAGTCCCGCAGGGCGCGCGAGCGCCGGATGATCGTGTACTCGAGCTCGCTGGTGAGCTCGGGCGGGGTGTGGCAGCGCCGCTTGTCGACCGGGAGCTCCATGTAGCGGGCGAAGTCGCCGCTGACGTGCCGGAGGTCGGAGGGGAGGGAGTGGATCGGGCGCGGGTCGCCGAGGAGTTCGGACTCCAGGGCGATGATGTGCGAGACGACGTCGCGGACGGACCAGCCGGGGCACTCCGTGGCGCGGTTCCAGGCGTCGCCCGGGAGGGCGGCGACGAGTTCGGATATCGCCTCGATCGACTGCGTCCAGGCGTCGACGCAGGTCTGCACGGTCGTCTCGTTGTCGGTCACGGGTTATCCGGCCCTCCGTCAGTTCCCTACCTCGGCGCCAAGGTCGGGGCTTCCCCGCGCGGGCGCTACCCGCACGTTACGCTGCCGGGTGACAGCAGGGCAGCGCTTTCGGGTGACGATCGTAGGACTGGTCCCATGGACGGTGGTAGTGTGCGCGCCTCATTGATCCAACTCGCCGTGTCCGACGCCGAGCCGGTGGCCGAACGCCGTGCCAGGGCGGCCGCGTTGGTCCGTGCCCAGGAGGGCGCGGACCTGGTGGTGCTGCCCGAGCTGTGGCCGCTCGGCGGGTTCGCGTACGACGCCTGGTCGGACGGGGCGGAGCCGCTGGACGGCCCGACCGCCGAGGCGATGTCGGCGGCCGCCCGGGCGACCGGGGTGTGGCTGCACGCCGGTTCGATCGTGGAGCGCGATCCGGACGGCCCGATCTACAACACCTCGCTGCTGTTCGCCCCGGACGGCGAGCTGGCCGCGACGTACCGCAAGATCCACCGCTTCGGCTTCGACAGCGGCGAGGCGGTGGCGATGGGTGCGGGGCAGGAGATCGTCACGGCCACCACCGAGCTGGGCACCCTCGGCCTGGCGACCTGTTACGACCTGCGCTTCCCGGAGCTGTTCCGGGCGCTGCTGGACGCGGGGGCGGAGCTGCTGGTGGTGCCGGCGGCGTGGCCGGAGCGCCGCCGCGAGCACTGGACGCTGCTGGCCCGGGCCCGGGCGGTGGAGGAGCAGGCGTACGTGCTGGCCTGCAACACCGCCGGGACGCACGCCGGGGTGGAGCAGGGCGGCCACTCGATCGTGGTGGACCCGTGGGGCAAGGTGCTGGCCGAGGCCGGTGCGGGCGAGGAGGTGCTCACGGTGGAGTTCGACGGCGCCGGGGCGGCCAAGGCCCGGGCCGAGTTCCCGGTGCTCCGGGACCGCCTGCTCGGAATCCCGGCCCCGGTCCAGCGCTGACCGCGCTCCGGCGCCGGCCACCGGCGCCGGAGCCCCCCGCAGGAACCGTGCTGACCTGCGGACACGGTCGAATGTCCGGATATGGAGGCCGTGAGGCTCTTGCGCACCAGCTGGGCGCATTTGAGAAGATGAGCCTCGGTCGTGTTCCCGCCCGGGCCGGCCGAGGGCCAGCACGGAGCCGGAGAGGAGCCCGACGACCGCATGTCCAGCACCCTGGGGCTCCCCGGCGACGGCCGTCCGGCGATCCAGCGCAACAGCCTGCGCGAGCAGATCGCCGCCGCGCTCCGCGAGGAGATGATGGCCGGCCGGCTGGAGGCGGGCCGCAACTTCACGGTCAAGGAGATCGCCGAGCTCTACGGGGTCTCCGCCACCCCGGCCCGCGAGGCGCTGGTCGACCTGGCCGCGCAGGGCCTGCTCCGGGCCGAGCACCACCGGGGCTTCACCGTCCCGGAGTTCTCCTGGACGGACTTCCTGGAGATCTTCGAGGCCCGCGCCCTGCTCACCGACTCCGCCCTGCGCCAGCTCCACGGCCGGGCCAGCCGCTACGACTGGCACCGTCTCCCGTCCCTGCGCCGCCGTGCGGAGGCTGCCCAACGGGCCTCCCGTGCCGGGCAGTTGGACGTCCTGGTCGGCTGCGACCTGCGGTTCTGGCACGAGGCCGCCGTCCTGCTCGACAACACCCGGATCGCCGGTTACCTCGGCTGGCTGCGGGTGCAGTCCTGGATGTACGCCGCCCCCCACCTGCGCGCCGCCGACTCCATGGAGGGCGTCTGCTGGGACCGCCACCCCGAGCTGGTGGACCGGATCGAGGCCCGCGACATCTCCGGTGCGCACCGGATCGTGAACCAGTACAACCTGTTCACCGTCGAGCTGCTGGCCAGGCTCGGCGGCCACTCGCTGGAGTCGGTGGCCGTGCTCTCCCTGCTGCGCGCGCCGGTCCCCGGCGGCGGCCACCCCGGGCCGCCCGGGGCCGTGGAGCCCGCGGCCGGACCGGCCGCGGAACCGGAGGTCGGCCACGGACTGGTGCCCCTCCCCAGGGCCGTCCCGCCCGGCCGCTTCGGCCGCCCGTCCGCTCCCCGCGGCGGGAAGCCGTCCGAGGAGCCCGCCGCGCGCCGGGAGGCCCTGCCCGGGCAGTAGGGTGGGCTCTCCGTTGCCCACGCCCCCTGAGAGGAAGAGCCGGCCCATGGCCTGCGACCTCTGGCTCGTCCCGCTGGTGGACGTCCTGACGTACAGCTCCGACAACCCGTTCCGGGACGACCTCGCCCGCTACGACGCCGCGCTCACCGCGCACGGGCTGCCGCCGGTGCCGGTGTACCAGTACTCGGCGGAGCTGAGCGGCTCGGTGGAGCCGATAGCCGCCTTCGACTACGACTCGCTCCACTTCCTCCGCCGCGCCTACCTGTTGGGGCTGACCGGGTTCCAGATCACCCCGGTGGACGCGCTCGGCAGCGACTACGAGCAGCTGCTGGAGATGTTCGAGTCCACCGCCGAACAGTCGCACCTGGTCTGGCACTTCGACCACGCCGGGGCGTACGTTCCGATCGACTTCCAACTGCCGCTGGTCGCCGACGAGTTGCTCGCCGAGGGTGGGCCGCTCGGGTCCTCCTACGGGCTGCTGCGCGAACTCCAGGCGGTGGCGCCGGTGTTGGGCATCGACCCGCTCGACCCGCCGGCCCCCACCCGCCCGCTCGCCCCCACCGAGCTGGAGCAGCCCTTCGAGCCCCCGATCGACGACCTCCACCCCTACGCCCGCGAACGCCACGCCTGGGCCGGCCTCTACGCCGCCGCCACCCGCAGCGTCACCCAGGGCTCCATGATCGTCTTCGCCTGACTGCTCCGCGGAGGGCAACCGCCGGGGACCCAGGGGCGCGAGGAACTGCGCGAGTCGGAAGAACGAAACCCGTGTGCCGGGTACGGACACTCACCTGCAAGTGAATCCCCGTACCCGGCACACGGGTCTCTGCCTACCGCTTCGCGCAGTTCCTCGCGCCCCCGGGGTGACCACCTGCCGCGCGCCCCGCGGGGTTACCGCAGCGGCCCCTCCGGGGGGCGTTGGCGCGGCATGGTGGGCCGGGTGCCCGGCGGGGGCAGGACGCGGACCTGGGCCCCGGTGCCCGGTTCGGTGCGGCCGCCCCAGGGGCCGGGTGACTGGGTGGGCAGCTGCGTCATGCCGGCCCGGAACTCGAGCATCCACTCCGAGGTCTCGCTGCGGACCACGTCGGAGACGTCCTCGCAGAAGCGCCGCAGCACCCCGAGGCACCGCTCCGCCGCCTCGCCCGCCGTGCCCTCGGTCGGCCCGAGCACCTCCCGCACGCACTCCGAGGCCCAGTCGAACTGGAAGGTCTCCAGCCGCCGTTGCAGGGCCTGCGCGGTGGAGACGTCCCGCATCCAGCCGGAGGTGAGTCCGAAGGCGCGGTCCAGGCCGTAGCAGGCGGCGGAGAGCGCCAGCCCGACGTAGCCCCAGGAGGCGTGGAAGGAGAAGGCGCCGGTCATCGAGACCAGCGGCGCCGTCACCCCGGCCACCGCGAACGAGGCGGAGCCGAAGCGGAGCAGGCGTGCCCAGCGCCGCTTCCACACCCGGTCCCGGCGGTACCAGTCGATGGCCTCGACCGCGCGCTCCTCGGACCAGCGGTAGAGCTCCTCCAACCGCTCGGCGGGCTCGCCCCAGTCCCCGAGCGGGAACTGGCGGGCGCTCAGGTCGGTGCGGCGGCGGGTCGGGGTCGGGCCGGAGGTGGCCACGGGCTGGTCCTCCTCACCGAGGTCCTTGCCCCAGGGGCTCTCCTCGGGCTGCATTTCCGGCTGGCTCACCTGTGGGGCTCCCTGTGGCGGGCGGACTGCTGAGGCCCTGGCGGGGTGCCGGGCCTGACGGTGCGTCGGTCGGTCGGTGTCGGGGGACACCGGCCGGATCTGACACCGTGTCGGACGGCGGCGCCAGGAGCGGGTGCGGGTCGCCCCATGGTGCCGTGCCCCGGCCGGGGCCGGGGGCCGTACGACAGACCTTCTTACCGCCGAATGGCTGACCGTGTGGCCGCTTCGGCCGCGATCGTTATCGGAATTCACCCCATCGACCCGAGGTGGGAGAGTTGCGGCGGCCGATCGGATTTCACCCGTCCGAGCGAGCCCGTCCGGTCCTGCGGCCCTGACTCCGGCCACCCTGCCGCCTCCCGCGCCGGGTGCCCGCTGGAGCTTCCTCCAGTCTCCGGGCCCGGGATCGGGTGATCGTTCGGAGCTTGACACGGGGCCCGCGACCAGGGCCGGAACGGCCACCGACTACGCTTGCCCAGCGTGAAGGTCCTCGTCATCGGCGGCGGCGCCCGCGAACACGCCCTGTGCCGCTCACTGTCCCAAGATCCTGCCGTGACCGAGCTGCACTGCGCCCCGGGCAACGCCGGGATCGCGCAGGTGGCGGTGGTCCACCCCGTCGACCAGCTGGACGGTGCGGCCGTGGCCGCGCTGGCCCGCGGGCTCGGCGCCGAATTGGTCGTGGTCGGCCCGGAGGCCCCGCTGGTGGCCGGCGTCTCGGACGCCGTCCGGGCGGCCGGCATCCCGGTCTTCGGCCCGTCCGGGGAGGCCGCCCAGCTGGAGGGCTCCAAGGCCTTCGCCAAGGACGTGATGGCCGGGGCCAACGTCCCCACCGCGCGCTCCTACGTCTGCCGCACCCCGGAGGAGGCCGCCGAGGCGCTGGACGCCTTCGGCGCCCCGTACGTGGTGAAGGACGACGGCCTGGCGGCCGGCAAGGGCGTGGTGGTCACCTCTGACCTGGCCGAGGCGCTGGCCCACGCGGCCTCCTGCGAGCAGGTGGTGATCGAGGAGTACCTGGACGGTCCCGAGGTCTCGCTGTTCGCCATCACCGACGGCACCACCGTGCTGCCGCTGGTCCCGGCCCAGGACTTCAAGCGCGCGCTGGACGGCGACGAGGGCCCGAACACCGGTGGCATGGGCGCCTACTCCCCGCTGCCCTGGGCCCCGGAGGGCCTGGTCGACGAGGTGCTGGAGACGGTGCTGCAGCCGACCGTGGACGAGCTGCGCCGGCGGGGCACCCCGTTCTCCGGCCTGCTCTACGCGGGTCTGGCGCTGACCTCGCGCGGCACCCGGGTGATCGAGTTCAACGCCCGCTTCGGCGACCCGGAGACCCAGGTCGTGCTGGCCCGGCTGCGCACCCCGCTGGCGGGCGTGCTGCTGGCCTCGGCCAACGGCACGCTGGGCGAGCTGGAGCCGCTGCGCTGGGACGAGGGCGCCGCGGTCACCGTGGTGGTGGCCTCCGAGGGCTACCCGGCGGCGCCGCGCACCGGTGACCCGATCGAGGGGCTGGCCGAGGCCGAGGCCGAGGGCGCGTTCGTGCTGCACGCCGGCACCAAGGAGGGCCCGGACGGCTCCGTGCTGAGCGCCGGGGGCCGGGTGCTCTCGGTCACCGCGACCGGGGCCGACCTGGCCGCGGCCCGCGAGCTGGCCTACCGGGGCGTCGCGAAGATCGCGCTCAAGGGCGGTCAGCACCGCACCGACATCGCGCTGAAGGCCGCCCGGCAGTAGGGGGACGGCCGCCGGGAGGGCGCTGCGTCCGCGGGATCACCCGCCGGACGCAGCGCCCTCCGTCGTTCAGCGGATCGCTCTCCCGTTCGACTCCGGGGCGGGCCGCCGCCCCGCTCGGCGGCAGGATTCCAGTCCTTCGGGTGATCCGATGACCATCCGGCTGACGTGGCCGTGTCCCGGGTCGTAGGGTGCGCTGGATCGCAGGGGCGGCCGTCGGCCGCCGCGGTCTCCGTCGGGTGTCCGGGCCCGGCCGGGGGGAAGCTGGCGGTGGCGTCCCGGGTGGTGGTTGTCACCAGGACGGGTGGAAACGGTAGCGATCCGGAACACCCACCCGTGGGCGGGCGTCAAAACTGTCAGAAGTGCCAAGCACGATGCACAACCGGGAGCGGCCTCCGTCGCCTCCCGGTCGGATACTGATCATTTCGAGTCGGCCCGGGTGACCGGATCGCCGCTTCCTTCCGGAGGGCGGTGCGGTCCGCCCGTCCCCCGGGCCCCGAAGGGGGTGCCGCGCCACATGGCCGCTGTCGACGCAGCCCGCGCACGTGCCCAGGCCGTGCTGAGGGTCCGCGGGTTGGCGCTGGGCGCCGCCGTGCTGCCCGTCGCCGTCGCCGTGGTGCTGCTGGCCGGCCGGTTCACCGGCCGGATCGGCGCACCCGGCTCGGTCGACGCGGGGGTCTGGGACGCCGTCCGCTGGGTGGTCTGCGCGGTCGCCGCGCTGGTGCTGCTGGCCGCCGGCCTGGCGGCCGGGGCCTACGCGAGGGCGGTGCCCCCGCGCACCCCCGCGGTGCCGCTGGCCGAGGAGGCCGCGCCGGAGCTGTACCGCCAGATCCGCGACCTGGCCGAGCGCCTCGGCGTCCCGGCGCCCTCCGCCATCGCCCTCACCCCGGACTGCGACAGCTGGCTGGAGGAGCCCAGCGGCCGCCGCCGCAAGGCGCCTGACGGTGCGTCGGCCCCCGTGGGCGACGAGCTGGGCGCGGGGCGGGACGGGCGGGCGGCCGCCCCGGTGCTGGTGATCGGCTCCCCCTTCCTCTGGTGGATGCGGGCCGGGGAGCTGCGCGCGCTGCTGGCCCCGGTGGTGGCCGGGACGGCGGCCTCCGCCGATCCCGAGATCGCCGCCGCCCGCCGCTTCCTGCGCGCCCTGGACGCCTCGCTCGGCGACCGGCGCGGCCCCGGGGCACTGCCGGGCGCGCTGCTGGACCGGCTCACCCGGCTGCTGCTGGCGGCCTGCCGGGACCACGCGGCCGAGCTGGAGCGGGCGGTCGCGGCCGCCGCCTCCGAGCAGGCCAAGTCGGTGGACTACGGGCTGCGGATCGCCGCCCAGGAGCAGGTGGGCCTGGCCTACGCGGGCTGGGACAGGCTGCTCACCCGGGTCGCCCTCCCGGCCTGGCGGCTCGGCCGCCACCCGGCCCACCTGAACGCGGGCGTGGTCTCCGCGCTCACCGAGCTGTCCCGCCGGGACCGGCTGGCCGACGGCTACGGCAGCCGGCTGGGCGACCGGCCCGCCTGCGACCTGCTGGAGGAGCCGGGCGAGGTGGACGCGGCGGTCTCGCTGCTGGCCGCCGAGGTGCTGTTCGGCGAGCCGGTGGGCACGGTCGGGACGGGCTGGCGCGAGCTGGCCTGGGCCGACTACCCGGCCGAGGTGGTCGAGGCCGGCTGGCGCGGCCAGGCCGGTGCGCTGCGCGAGGTGCTCGGCGAGCGGGCGCCCGAGGAGCCCGGCCCGGCGCTGCACCTGGTGCTGACCCGGCTCGCGGAGGGCGGCGGCGAGCCCCTCGCGGCAGCACTCGCCGCGCACGTGGCGCGCACCGGACAGGTCGCGCCCCCGCTGCAGGTCGTGCGCACCGGCCGGGACCTGCTGGCCGACCACGTCACCGCGCTGGTCTGCCTGACCGCGGTGGAGGCGGGCGCCGGCCGCCCCGGGCTGGACTGGCTGGACGGCCCGGTGCTGCTGCTGGCGGGCGCCCGCAGGCCCGAGTTGGCGGCCCTGGTGGCGGAGGCGGTGGAGCAGGGCGAGGACGCCCCGCTGCGGGCCTGGCTGGAGTCGACGGGGCTCCGGACGGCGGGCTCCGTACGCCTCTGACGAGCCGTCATGCCCCGGTCAGGCGAAGGATCCGGGACGAATCAATTTTCAACGACACTTGTTGCTACGGTGGGGTGACGCAGCGCCAGCACTGTGGTGTGCTGGTCCGCACGCACATCCGCGTGGCACATGCCACCGGGGGCCGAGCCGGGCCGGTGCGAGGGGGGAGGGGCGCGCGTGGGGACGGAACTCAACCGCCGCTGGGAGTCGGGGACGCTCAAGCACGGGGTCTCGGACCCGTTCGGCCAGGGCCCGCTGCCCTGGCTGCGCAGTCCGGACCACTACGTGGCCGGCATCGAGGGCGCGGTGCCCTGGTACGTCAGCCTGGACGCCCCGGGCCAGCGCCCGCAGGCCGCCCCGCGCCCCAGGCCACCGGTCGGCACCCCGGCCAACTCCGACGACGTGGTGCAGCAGATCAAGGGCTTCGCCTCCGCCGGGGTGGTCCGCCCCGGCGGCTCGGTGGACCTGCGGGTCACGGTGAACCCGCCCCGCGGCTTCACCGTGGACGTCTACCGGATCGGCCACTACGGCGGTGACGGCGCCCACCACATGACGGCCAGTCCGCTGATCTCCGGCCTGGCCCAGCCGGCCCCGCTGGTGGTCGGCCGCACCGTCTCCTGCCACCACTGGTGGCAGTCCTGGCGGCTGCAGGTCCCGCTGCACTGGAGACCGGGCGCCTACGTCGCGGTGCTGACCACCGCCGACAACCTGCACCGCAGTCACATCCCGTTCACCGTACGGGACTTCGAGCAGACCGCCGACCTGCTGCTGGTGCTCCCGGACGTCACCTGGCAGGCCTACAACCTCTTCCCCGAGGACGGCCTGCACGGGGCCAGCCTCTACCACGCCTGGGACGAGGCGGGCGGCCTGCTCGGCGAGGAGGAGGCCGCCGTCACGGTCTCCTTCGACCGCCCGCACGCCGGCGCCGGGCTGCCGCTGCACGTCGGCCACGCCTACGACTTCATCCGCTGGGCCGAGCGCTACGGCTACGACCTGGCCTACGCCACCGCCACCGACCTGCACGCCGGGCACGTCGACCCGGCCCGGTACCGGGCGATGGTCTTCCCCGGGCACGACGAGTACTGGTCCGAGCCGATGCGCCGCGCCGTCGAGCAGGCCAGGGACGGCGGCACCTCGCTGGTCTTCCTCTCCGCCAACTCGGTCTACTGGCGGGTCGAGCTGACGCCCGGCCCGTCCGGCGAGCCGCACCGGCTGCTGAACTGCCGCAAGCGCCAGCGCGTCCCGGCCGACCACCCGGCCGCCGGGGTGCCGGGGGCCCGCAGCGCCCTCTGGCGGGACGCGGGCGAGCCCGAGCAGCGGCTGCTCGGCGTGCAGTACGCGGGCCGGGTGCCGACGCCGGTGCCGTTGGTGGCCCGGCACACCGGCCACTGGCTCTGGGAGGGCACCGGCCTGCGCGAGGGCGAGGAGCTGCCCGGCCTGGTGGCCGGCGAGGCGGACCGTTACTTCCCGAGGGTCGCGCTGCCCGAGCACACCGAGCGGGTGCTGCTGGCGCACTCGCCGTACCGGGACGCCGAGGGCCGGGTGCGGCACCAGGAGAGCTCGCTCTACCGCGCGCCCAGCGGCGCGTACGTCTTCGCCTCCGGCACCTTCGCCTGGTCACCGGCCCTCGACCGCCCCGGTCACACCGACGAGCGGATCCAGCGGGCCACCGCGAACCTGCTGGACCACCTCTGCAAGCAGAGCGGCCCGCGCGACTGAGCGCGGCCGCCCACGTGAAAGACTCGAGGCCCAGTACCCCCTTCCCCCGAGGACTGAGACGACCTTGAGCGGATTTGTCACCAAGCCCGAGCCGGTCCAGGTACCTGGTCTGGAACACCTGCACACCGGCAAGGTGCGCGACCTCTACCGGGCCGCCAACGGCGACCTGGTGATGGTGGCCAGCGACCGGACCTCCGCCTTCGACTGGGTGCTGCCCAACGAGATCCCGGACAAGGGCCGGATCCTCACCCAGCTCTCGCTCTGGTGGTTCGAGCGGATCGCCGACATCGTGCCCAACCACGTCATCTCCACCGAGCTCCCGGACGGCGCCCCCGCCGACTGGAAGGGCCGCACCCTGATCTGCCGGGCGCTGGAGATGGCCCCGGTGGAGTGCGTGGCCCGCGGCTACCTGACCGGCTCCGGCCTGGTCGAGTACCGCGAGGACCGCACGGTCTGCGGCATCGCCCTGCCGGAGGGCCTGGAGGACGGCTCCGAGCTGCCCGCCCCGATCTACACCCCGGCCCTCAAGGCCGAGGTCGGCGAGCACGACGAGAACGTCTCCTACGAGGAGACCGCCCGCCGGATCGGCGCGGACCTGGCGGCGACGCTCCGTCAGACCACCCTGGCCGTCTACTCCCGGGCCCGGGACATCGCCCGCGAGCGCGGCCTGATCCTGGCCGACACCAAGTTCGAGTTCGGCCTGGCCGACGGCGAGCTGGTGATCGGCGACGAGGTGCTCACCCCGGACTCCTCCCGCTACTGGCCGGCCGACCTCTGGCAGCCGGGCCGGGCCCAGCCCTCCTTCGACAAGCAGTTCATCCGGGACTGGCTGGACTCCCCGGCCTCCGGCTGGGACCGCCGCAGCGAGCAGCCGCCGCCGGAGCTGCCCGCCGAGATCGTGGCCACCACCCGGGCCAAGTACGTCGAGGCGTACGAGCGCCTGACCGGCAACACCTGGCAGTGACGCGGAGACGGCCGGGGCCCCACGGTGGGGCCCCGGCCGTCCGCGTGTCGCCGACCCCGTGACGGTCCCTCAGATCCAGCCGTGCTCGCGGGCGATCCGGACCGCCGCGTGCCGGTTCTCGGCGCCCAGCTTCCCGGCCGCCGAGGAGAGGTAGTTGCGCACCGTGCCGGCCGAGAGCGAGGCCCGCTCGGCGATCTCGGCGACCGAGGTGCCGTGCGCGGCCAGCTCCAGCACGTCCGTCTCGCGCGGGGTGAGCGGGCTCTCCCCGGCCGCGATGGCGTCGGCCGCCAGCTCCGGGTCCACGTACCGGCCGCCCGCCACCACGGTGCGGATGATCCCGGCCAGGTCGGCCGCCGAGACGGTCTTCGGCAGGAAGCCCCGCACCCCGACCTCCAGCGCCCGCTTCAGGTAGCCGGGCCGGCCGTGGCCGGTGACGATCATCGTCCGGCACTCCGGCAGCACCCGGCGCAGCTCGGTGGCCACCTCGATCCCGTCCATCCCGGGCATCTGCAGGTCCAGCACCGCGACGTCGGGGCGGTGCGCCTTGGCCATCGCCAGCGCCTCCGGGCCCGAGGCGGCCTCGGCGACCACGGTCAGGTCCTCCTCCAGCGCCAGCAGGGCGGCCATCGCGCCCCGGATCAGGTGCTCGTCGTCGGCGAGCAGGAGTCGTACGGGCGCGGTCATCCGGTGGTCTCCAGGGAGAGGGCGGGGGCGGTCAGCGGCAGGTCCACGGTGAGGCGGAACCAGCCGGGGTCGGCCGGGGGCGTGGCCAGCTGCCCGCCGTACACGGCGAGCCGCTCGCGCAGGCCGGTGAGGCCGGTGCCGGGGGCGCCGGCGGGCCGCTCGGGCACCCCGTCGTTGGCCATCTCCAGCAGTGCCTGGCCGCCGCCGACCCGCAGCCGGATCCGGCAGTGGCGGGCCTCGCTGTGCCGGAGCACGTTGGTGGTGGCCTCGCGGACCACCCAGCCGAGCACCGACTGGGCGGTGACCGGGAGTTGCTCGGCCCCGGCCAGGTCCACCGCGCAGTCCACGTCGGCGGCCCGGAGCACCGAGCGGGCCCCGGTCAGCTCGGCGTGCAGGTCGGCGCTCCGGTAGGCCCGGACCACCTCCCGCACCTCGCGCTGGGACTCCTGGGCGATCCGCTGCACCTCGGTCATCTGGTCGGCCGCCTCCGGGCGCCCCCGGCGGGCGAGTTGGGCGGCCAGCTCGCTCTTGAGCGCGATGGTGGTGAGGTTGCGGCCCAGCACGTCGTGCAGGTCCCGGGAGAACCGCAGCCGCTCCTCGGCCACCGCCAGCCGGGCCTGGGTCTCCCGGGCGCCGTCCAACTCCCAGACCACCCCGGCCAGCCAGGCCGAGGAGCGGCAGGTGGCACCGAAGAACACGCAGCCGAGCAGCACCACCGTGCAGACCCCGAGGCCGGTGGCGAGCGGCGCGCCGGAGGCGAGCAGCGCGGCCAGCACCCCGAGCAGCATCCCCGCGCAGAGCGCGGCGCCGCGGCGGACCGGCAGGGCCACCGCGACCGGGGCGTACCAGAACATCACCAGCACCGGGCCGAGCCCGGCCGCCCGGTCCGGGTCGGGGCCGGCGGTCAGGGCGAGCAGCCAGACCATGGCCAGGGTGAGCACGGTGGCGGCGGTCAGCAGGCCGGTCGGCAGGCTCCGGCGGCCCAGGTAGTGGGCCAGTCCGGTGCGGAACAGCAGGACCGAGAGCACCGTGCCGGCCAGCATCGCCAGCAGCAGCAGACGGAGCGTCAGCACCGGCATGCCCGTCGCCCCGCCGCCCACCGCGCCCAGCACCGCGAACGGCTGGGCCGACAGCGCGAAGTAGCAGGACCAGCGGACGTACAGCTCGGTGCGCTGCGGCTTGCCCAGCGCGCGCCAGCGGCGCAGCGGTCGGCGCAGTTCCACGGTCCCTCCTCCGGTGCGTTCGGTACCGAATTCCTATCAGGCCTCCCCGGCCTCAGCGCCGGGGCTCCCAGCGGAACCAGCGCAGCGCGGCCCATCCGGCCAGCACGGTCCAGGCCGCGGCCAGCCCGAGCTGCGGCAGGGCTTCGCCCCAGCCGGTCGCACCGGTCCAGCCGTCGCGCAGCAGCTGGACGGCCGGCGTGGTCGGCAGCAGGCGGCAGACCGCGGCCAGCTGGTCCGGCATCGCGTCCAACGGGAAGATCATCCCGGAGCCGAACTGACTGATCAGCAGCAGGGGGAGGGTGGTCAGCCCGGCGCTCTCCACGGTCCTGGTGATGACGCTGGACAGCGCGGCCAGCGGCACCAGCACGGCCAGGCCGAGCAGCATCCCGAGCACCACCCGGGCCGGGTCGGAGGGGGCGGGCAGGTCCATCAGGAAGGCCGCGGCCACGCAGAGCACCACGCCGAGGGTCAGCGAGAGCAGCACGGACGGCAGCGCCATGCCGCCGAGCAGTTCGGCGTCCCGGGCCTCGCCGGTGCGCATCCGCTTGAGCACCAGCTCGCCGCGCCGGGCCACGTAGGCCGAGGTCAGGTTGTAGTAGACGACGAACAGCGGGAGCATCCCGAGCAGTGCGGTGACCACCAGGGCGGAGGCGGACAGGCCGGGGGTGTCCGCGCCCTGCTGCCGGATCGGCTCGCTCAGCGCGACGGCCATCAGCGGGGGCAGGGCCAGCGCGGTGAACAGCGCGGTGCGGTTGCGCAGCAGCAGGGTGGTCTCGGCCCGGCCCAGGGCCAGCAGCCTGGTCGCGGTGGTGGAGGCGGCGGAAGCGGTGGCGGCGGTCATCGGTCGGCTCCGGTCAGGACGGTCTCGGCGGGGGAGTCGGTGGTGGTGGCGCCGGAGGCGATGGCCAGGAAGGCCTCCTCCAGCGAGGCGCTGCGGGCGTCCAGCCCGGCCAGCGGCACCTCGTGCCGGGCGGCCCAGCCGAGCAGTTCGGTCAGGGTGGCCTGGAGGTGCGGGGTCTGCACGGTGATCCGGCGGCCCTCGGTCAGCAGCTCGGCCCCGGCCAGCTGGGGCAGCGTCAGGCCCTCGAACCGGCCTTCCCGCCCGGGGAGTTCGAAGGTGATCCGGGACGGCCGCCCGGCGATCACCTCGGCCACGGTGCCCCGGGTGACGATCCGTCCGGCGTGCATGATGGCCAGCCGGTCGGCCAGCTCCTCGGCCTCCTCCAGGTAGTGCGTGGTGAGCAGCACCGTGGTGCCCTGCGCCCGCAGCTCGCGGACCAGCCGCCAGACCCCAGCCCGGGCCTCCGGGTCCAGCCCGGTGCTGGGCTCGTCCAGGAACAGCACCTCGGGGCTGCCGAGCAGGGCCAGCGCCAGGTCGAGCCGGCGGCGCTCGCCGCCGGAGAGCTGCTTGACCCGCACGGTGCGCCGGTGGACCAGCCCGACCAGCTCCAGCACCTCGTCCACCGGCCGGGCCCCGCTGGTCATCCCGGCCCAGGCCCGGCCGGTCTCGGCCACCGTGAGCTCGGCGGGGAAGCCGCCCTCCTGGAGCATGATGCCGATCCTCGGTCGCACCAGGGCCCGCTCCCGGTACGGGTCGTGGCCCAGCACCCGGACCTGACCCCCCGTCGGGGCGGCCAGGCCTTCGAGCAGCTCCATGGTGGAGGTCTTGCCCGCCCCGTTGGTGCCGAGCAGGGCGAAGACCTCGCCCCGGCGGACCGTGAGGTCCAGGCCCCGGACTGCGTCGAAGCCGGCGTCCCCGGCGGGTCCGTAGTGGCGGTGCAGGCCGGTGGCCTCGATGGCGGGCGGCTCGCGGTGGCTGGTGTCCATGCCCTCAAGCCTCCCGGCGGCCGGGGCCCGCGGGCAGTGCGCGGCGTCACCGGTCGGTGCCGCGTCCGCACGGGTCGCCGATGACAAATGTCATCGGCGAGCGGGAGGAAGAGGTGCGGGAACGACGAAGGGCCCCTCTTCCGAGGGGCCCTTCACACTGAGCGGACGACGAGATTCGAACTCGCGACCCTCACCTTGGCAAGGTGATGCTCTACCAACTGAGCCACGTCCGCACGATCTTCGGTTGTACTGCGGTACTGCCGTACTGCTTACTGCGAGCGGACGACGAGATTCGAACTCGCGACCCTCACCTTGGCAAGGTGATGCTCTACCAACTGAGCCACGTCCGCATGGTGTCCGTCAGGCCACCAGCCGCCTCTCCGGATCCCTCCGGTTGCGGCGACAGGAAGAACTCTACCCCATCGGAAGGAGTGGTCGCCCCACCCTTTCCGCCGGGGCGGTCGGAGTGGGGCGACGGGGCCTTCGCCGCAGGTCAGTTGTTCTCGGCGAACTGCTCGTAGACGTTCTTGGGGATGCGTCCGCGGGCGGGCAGGTCCATGCCGCGGGACTGCGCCCAGGCGCGCACGGCGGCCGGATCCGGGGTGAGAGCGGTGCGGCGGAAGGACTTTCCGGCGCGGCTCTGGCGACGGCCCGCCGCGACGAACGGGGCGAGCGCCTCACGGAGCTTCTCCGCGTTGTCCTGCGACAGGTCGATCTCGTACGACTTCCCGTCGACACCGAAGTGGACGGTCTCCGCGGCGGCGCCGCCGTCCAGGTCGTCGGAGAGCGTGACGACTACACGCTGAGCCATGGGTGTCAATCCTCTCGGGCAATTCGCGAGCGCGTCCGGGCAGGCAGGAACCCGCGCTGATGTGCAGCGCCCGCCGTCACCGGTGGGCCCTATTCTGCACCCAAAGGCGAGGGAAATCGAAGGGCTGCGCTTTCTTTTTCCGGATATTCACGAGACTTCGTCGGACCGGGGATAGCGGAGGATCGCGCTGGTCGTTCTGTCCCGTAGTGCCGGTATTCGGACGGTCCGCAAGGGGCCGCGATAACGGCCGAAAAGGGACAGGGCGGGGACGGTGGAGAGCCCTGGAACCCTTGTGGCGTAAGGGGCGTATGTCTACGCGCGTCGCTCCGACCGGCCCGCAAACACGCCCGAATGCCCCGGTAGTCTGGAGGTCCCCCGCCTCACGCACCACACCAACGGGAGTGCCAGTGGCTCGCGTCGTAGTCGACGTCATGCTCAAGCCCGAGATCCTCGACCCCCAGGGCCAGGCGGTGCAGCGTGCACTGCCCCGGCTCGGATTCGCCGGGATCGCCGATGTCCGTCAGGGCAAGCGTTTCGAACTGGAGCTGGAGGGTCCGGCCGACGAGGCCGCGCTCGCCAAGATCCGCGAAGCCGCCGAGACCTTCCTCGCGAACACCGTGATCGAGGACTTCACCGTCCGGATCGAGGAGGAGGGCAAGTGACCACCCGCGTTGGCGTCGTCACTTTCCCGGGCTCGCTCGACGACCGCGACGCGCAGCGCGCGGTCCGCCTGGCCGGCGCCGAGCCGGTCGCCCTCTGGCACCGTGACAAGGATCTCCACCAGGTCGACGCCGTCGTCCTGCCGGGCGGATTCTCCTACGGTGACTATCTGCGCTGCGGCGCCATCTCCCGCTTCTCCCCGGTGATGGACAGCATCATCGAGCAGGCCAAGCTGGGAATGCCGGTCCTCGGTATCTGCAACGGCTTCCAGGTGCTCTGCGAATCGCACCTGCTGCCCGGTGCGCTCACCCGGAACGACTCGCTGCACTTCATCTGCCGCGACCAGAAGCTCCGGATCGAGAACGCCGGGACGGCCTGGACCAAGGATTACTCCGAGGGCCAGGAAATCGTCGTGCCGCTCAAGAACGGCGAGGGCCGGTTCGTCGCCGAGGAGCGCGTGCTGGACCAGCTGGAGGCCGAAGGCCGCGTCGTGGCACGGTACTTGGACCTGAACCCGAACGGTTCGTACCGCGACATCGCCGGCATCACCAACGCGGCGGGCAATGTCGTCGGCCTGATGCCGCACCCCGAGCACGCCGTGGAGCCGCTCACGGGCCCGACCACCGAGGGCCTGGGCTTCTTCACCTCCGTCCTGAAGCAGCTGGTGAACGCCTGATGTCCCTCGACACCGTCAAGAACGCCGAGCAGACCCCGGACTCCGCGCAGCCCTGGGCCGAACTCGGGCTCAAGGAAGACGAGTACGCCAAGATCCGGGAGATCCTCGGCCGCCGTCCCACCGGCGCCGAGCTGGCGATGTACTCGGTCATGTGGTCCGAGCACTGCTCCTACAAGAGCTCCAAGGTGCACCTCAAGCAGTTCGGCGAGAAGAAGCCGGACAGCGACGCGATGCTGGTCGGCATCGGCGAGAACGCCGGTGTGGTCGACGTGGGCCAGGGCTACGCGGTGACCTTCAAGGTCGAGTCGCACAACCACCCCTCGTACATCGAGCCCTACCAGGGCGCGGCCACCGGCATCGGCGGCATCGTCCGCGACATCCTGGCGATGGGCGCCCGCCCGGTCGCCGTGATGGACCCGCTGCGCTTCGGTGCGGCCGACCACCCGGACACCCGGCGCGTGCTGCCCGGGATCGTCGCGGGCATCGGCGGCTACGGCAACTGCCTGGGCCTGCCGAACATCGGCGGCGAGGTCGTCTTCGACTCCTGCTACCAGGGCAACCCGCTGGTCAACGCGCTCTGCGTGGGCGTGATGAAGCACGAGGACATCCACCTCGCGCAGGCCAGCGGCGCCGGCAACAAGGTCATCCTGTACGGAGCCCGCACCGGCGGCGACGGCATCGGCGGCGTCTCGGTCCTCGCGTCCGAGACCTTCGACGACACCAAGCCCACCAAGCGGCCGGCCGTCCAGGTCGGCGACCCGTTCCAGGAGAAGCTCCTCATCGAGTGCACCCTGGAGATCTTCGCCGAGAAGCTGGTGCTCGGCATCCAGGACCTCGGCGGCGCCGGACTCTCCTGCGCCACCTCGGAGTTGGCCTCGGCCGGCTCCGGCGGCATGCGGATCGAGCTGGACACCGTGCCGCTGCGCGACAACACGCTCTCGCCGGAGGAGATCCTCATGAGCGAGTCGCAGGAGCGCATGTGCGCCATCGTCGAGCCCGAGAAGGTCGCCCGCTTCCTGGAGATCTGCGAGAAGTGGGACGTCATCGCCACCGTCATCGGTGAGGTGACCGAGGGCGAGCGCCTGGAGATCTTCTGGCACGGCGAGCAGGTCGTGGACGTGCCGCCGCGCTCCGTCGCGCACGACGGCCCGACCTACAACCGCCCGTTCGCGCGGCCGAGTTGGCAGGACGCGCTGCAGGCCGACGCGCCGACCGCCGAGCGGCTGGCCCGCCCGGCCAACGGCGCAGAGCTCAAGGCGGCCCTGCTGGCCGTGGCCTCGTCGCCGAACCAGGCCTCCAAGTCCTGGATCACCGACCAGTACGACCGCTACGTGCTCGGCAACACCGTGCTCTCGCACGGCGAGGACTCCGGCATGATCCGGATCGACGACGAGACCAACCTCGGCGTCTCGGTCGCCACCGACGGCAACGGCCGCTTCGCCAAGCTGGACCCGTACACCGGTGCCCAGTTGGCCCTGGCCGAGGCGTACCGCAACGTCGCGGCCGGCGGTGCCAAGCCGCTCGCCGTCTCCGACTGCCTCAACTTCGGCTCCCCCGAGGACCCGGACGTGATGTGGCAGTTCGCCGAGGCGACCCGCGGCCTGGCCGACGCCTGCCTGGTGCTCGGCACCCCGGTCACCGGCGGCAACGTCTCGCTGTACAACCAGACCGGCGAGGTCGCCATCCACCCGACCCCCGTGGTCGCGGTGCTCGGCGTCATCGACGACGTCACCCGCCGCACGCCCATCGGCTTCGGCGAGCAGGGGCAGCTGCTCTACCTGCTCGGCGACACCGAGGACGAGCTCGGCGGCTCGGCCTGGACCGAGGTCGTGCACGGCCACCTCGGCGGCCTGCCGCCCAAGCTGGACCTGGAGCGCGAGCGCCTGCTCGGCGAGATCCTGATCGCCGCCTCCCGGGACGGCATGGTCGACGCGGCCCACGACCTCTCCGACGGCGGCCTGGGCCAGGCCCTGGTGGAGAGCTGCCTCAAGGGCGGCAACGGCGCGCGCGTCGTGGTCCCCGAGGGCATGGACCCGTTCGTGTTCCTGTTCTCCGAGTCCGCCGGCCGCGCCGTGGTCGCCGTGCCGCGCAGCGAGGAGCTCCGGTTCAACGACATGTGCGGCGCCCGTGGCCTGCCCGCCACCCGGATCGGCGTGGTGGACGGTGACGTCCTGGAGGTCCAGGGCCAGTTCGAGGTCTCGCTGGCCGAGCTGAAGGACGCGCACACCGGTGTGATCGAGGCGCTGCTCGCCTGACGGCGTCTCACCTGGTGAAGGGGCGGCCCGGTCGGGCCGCCCCTTCGCTGTACGCTCGCGCAATGGCGAACTCCGCGAAGAAGGCCCGCAGTTACGACCCCGCCAAGGTGCGGGCCGCGCTGGCCGGGCAGACCGAGGCGCTGCGCGCCGCCGTCCGCGAGCTGTGCGCCCGGCCGCACGCCGAGGAGCTGCTGGCCCGGCCGACCCGGCTGGGGGAGTGGAACGTCCGCCAGCTCGTCGCCCACCTGGGCTTCTGCCTGGACTGGCTGCCCCACCACCTGGACGAGCCGGTGCCCGCCGGGGCCGCCATCCCGCTGGTCGAGTGGCCCGGCCTGACCAGGACCGCCGCGGAGGCCATCTCGGCCGCCGTGATCGAGCACGCCGAGGGCGCCTTCGCGGGCTCCCCGGCCGAGGTGGCCAAGGAGTTCGACGCCGCCTGCGACCTGCTGCTCGCCACCCTGGACCGGCCCGAGGCGGCCGACCCGGCCCGCCGCTTCGTGATCCGCTTCGGCCCGATCCTGGTCACCGACTTCCTGGTCACCCGGCTGGTCGAGACCGTCGTGCACGCGGACGACCTGGCGGCCGCGCTGGAGTTGCCCGCCTTCCCGCACGACCGGCAGGCGCTGGCCGCCGTCACCCGCCTGCTGGCCGACGCCCTCGCCCACCGGGTGCCCGGCGGCGCGGTCGAGCTGCGGATCCCGCCGTTCGCCGTCGTCCAGGCCGTCGAGGGCCCCCGCCACACCCGCGGCACCCCGCCCAACGTGGTCGAGACCGACCCGCTCACCTGGATCCGGCTGGCCACCGGCCGCACCTCCTGGGCCGAGGCCGAGGGCGCCGCCGAGCTGACCGCCAGCGGCGAGCGCAGCGACCTCTCGGCGTACCTCCCGGTGCTGGGCTGAGGCGGCGCCCCCGGTCTGAGGCGGTGCCCCCGGCCTGAGGCGGCGTCAGCTCACTTGCGGGGCGGGCCCGAGATGTACTTGCCGTCCGCCCCGTACGGCCAGGCGTTGGAGACGCAGCCCTCCAGGCCGTAGATCTGCTGCATCATCGCCGGGGCCGGCTTCCCGGCGCCGGAGCAGCCCTCGTGGCCGTGGCCGATGAAGTGGCCGACCTCGTGGTTGACGATCAGGGCCCGGTACTCCTCGATCGGGCCGCTGAACTGCGGGGAGCCGGCCGTCCAGCGCTTGGTGTTGACCATGACGGCGCCGCCGACGTTGCAGTTCACCTCGCCGCCGGTGTCGAGACCGGCCTTGGCGCAGACCGCGTCCACGGTGCCGGGGGAGGCGATCTTCACCGCGAAGTCGGCCGCGCCGGAGGCGACCAGCTGGAAGGAGTGCTTGCCGTCGGCGGTCCAGCCGCGCTTGTCGGCCAGGATCTTCTGCACCTGGTCGGTGGCGGTGGCGGCGTCGATGCCGATGCCGTCCTCCACCTCCACCTTGTACTTGCGCAGGGTCGCGCCCTTGCCGACCACCGGGCCGTTGGCGCGCACCGTGCTGAAGGTGCCCTTGCCCTTCTCGACCACCGCGGTCGGGGTGGGGCTGGGCGTGGGTGAGGGCGAGGGCGCGGGGGCGGGCGGCTGGGCGGCCGGGGAGCCCTCGGCGGCCGGGACGGCCCGGGCCTGGGTGGTGGCGGGCGCGGAGGGCCCGCCGTCGGAGCCGACGAGGTCGAACGCGGCGATCCCGAGCACGGCCAGCGCCCCGGTCAGCCCCACCAGCAGCACCAGCCGCCGCCGGGCCGCCTGCTGCCGGCGCCGCGCGGCGGCGGCCCGCCGTCGGCTCGGCGCGGGGGCACCCGCGCGCCGTGCGCGGGGGGCCGGGGTGCTCCTGGGGTTGGATCGCACTGCGGATGCTCTCTGGTCGCCTGGCAGGACTCGTCGCACTGTCGTTCAGGACGATACCCGTCGCGGGTGCGGTTCCCCGCGACCGGAGTGCCGCCGGGGGCGGGCGGTGGTGCCCGGGCGGCGGTGCCCCGGGCAGAACCCGTGGGGAAGCCGGGAGGGAGGCGACAGCCGTACCGCCGAACGGGCAGACTGGCAGGCATGAGTATTCACCAGAACCTCCTCGGAGGCCCCGAACCGACCAGGCTGACCGAGGACGAGCAGCCCTACCGGATGCTGGGCGAGGAGTCGGCCTCGCCGACCCAGGTGGCGGCCGCGTTCCCGACCTTCTCGCTGGCCTGGGCGATGCTGGCCGACGACGCCTACGACGCCGGCCGCGTGGTCGAGTCCTACGCCTACGCCCGCACCGGCTACCACCGCGGGCTGGACTCGCTGCGGCGGGCGGGCTGGAAGGGCCACGGCCCGGTGCCGTGGGAGCACCGGGGCAACCGGGGCTTCCTGCGCTGCCTGGCCGCGCTGGCCCGGGCCGCCGAGTCGATCAAGGAGACCGAGGAGGCCGAGCGCTGCTGGCAGTTCCTCAAGGACAGCAGCGCCGAGGCCTACGCCGAGCTGAAGCAGTAGTCCTGCCGACGCGGTGGTCGTAGGACGCGCAGGAGCCCCGGCCCGTGGAGGGCCGGGGCTCCGTCGTTCCGGTGCGCCTTACTTGATGCGCTTGCCGGCCGAGCGCAGCTGCTGCGCGGCCTCGAGCACGCGGGCGGCCATGCCGGCCTCGGCCAGCTTGCCCCAGGTGCGCGGGTCGTAGGTGTTCTTCTTGCCGACCTCGCCGTCGACCTTCAGCACACCGTCGTAGTTGCTGAACATGTGCGCCACCACCGGGCGGGTGAAGGCGTACTGGGTGTCGGTGTCGAGGTTCATCTTCACGACGCCGTTCTCCAGCGCGGTGGCGATCTCCTCGGCGGTGGAGCCGGAGCCGCCGTGGAAGACGAAGTCGAACGGGTCCTGCTTGCCGTACTGCTTGCCGATCTCGTCCTGCAGGTCGCGCAGGAGCTCCGGCTTCAGCACCACGTTGCCCGGCTTGTAGACGCCGTGCACGTTGCCGAACGAGGCGGCCAGCAGGTAGCGGCCCTTCTCGCCCAGGCCGAGCGCCTCGGCGGTGCGGACGGCGTCGTTCACCGTGGTGTAGAGCTCGTCGTTGATCTCGTGGGTGACGCCGTCCTCCTCGCCGCCGGTCGGGGTGATCTCGACCTCGAGGATGATCTTCGCGGCGGCGGCCTGGGCCAGCAGCTCCTGGCCGATGGCCAGGTTGTCGGCCAGGGTCTCGGCCGAGCCGTCCCACATGTGCGACTGGAAGAGCGGGTTGCGGCCCTGGGCCACGCGCTCGGCGGAGACCGCGATCAGCGGGCGGACGTAGGCGTCCAGCTTGTCCTTGGGGCAGTGGTCGGTGTGCAGCGCGACGGTGATGTCGTACTTGGCCGCCACGATGTGGGCGAACTCGGCCAGCGCGACCGCGCCGGTGACCATGTCCTTGTTGTGCTGGCCGCCGAGGAACTCCGCGCCACCGGTCGAGATCTGGATGATGCCGTCGCTCTCGGCCTCGGCGAAGCCGCGCAGGGCGGCGTGCAGCGTCTGCGACGAGGTGACGTTGATGGCCGGGTAGGCGAACTTGCCCGCCTTGGCCCGGTCGAGCATCTCGTTGTAGACCTCGGGAGTTGCGATGGGCATGCGAATTCGCTCCTGTCGGTGCTCGGCGTACGGACGACCTGTCCGACGCTCGGTACGCCTTCGGTACGACGCGCGGTGCCGGCTGCCGTCGCGGCTCTGCGGTGCGGCTCCGGTACCCCGGTTCGACGGAGTCCGTCGCGGTGTGCACTGAGGGTGGGTGCGACCGCGGGCCGGACACCTGTGCCATCTTCCCAGACTCGACCCCCGGAGACACCCATGGGCCCGCTGGTTGGGACGGACGGTGTCGGGAGAGGGGTCGGAGGTCCCCGGGGCGGGAGGGACCTTCAGCCCCCCGTAAGGGCGGGGCGCTATCCTGCGCCCGTGGACTACAACCAGCTCGCCGTCAATCTGCTCGACGCCAAATCGCTCGTCGCATCGGTCGGTGTGATCGGCATCCTGGCGATCATCTTCGCCGAGACCGGCCTGCTGGTCGGGTTCTTCTTCCCGGGCGACTCGCTGCTCATCCTGGCCGGCGTGGCCGCCTCCAGCGCCGCCGAGAAGGTGCTCGGGGAGGGGGCGCAGATGTCGATCGCGGCCCTGCTGATCGGTGCCCCGCTCTGTGCCATCGCCGGGGCCCAGCTGGGGCACCTGTTCGGGGTCAAGGTCGGGCCCAAGATGTTCGACAAGCCGGACTCGAAGATCTTCCGCCGCGAGTTCGTGGTGAAGGCCGAGGAGTACTTCGACAAGTTCGGCCCGGCCAAGGCCGTGGTGCTGGCCCGCTTCATCCCGATCGTGCGGACCTTCCTCAACCCGGTCGCGGGCGTGCTGGAGATGCCGGCCAAGACCTTCTTCGTCTGGAACGTGATCGGCGGCCTGCTGTGGACCGAGTCCATGCTGCTGATCGGCTACTTCACCGGTGACCAGCTGGCGCCCGTGATCGACAAGTACCTGATCCCGGCGATGCTGCTGATCATCCTGGTCTCGCTCTCCCCGGTCTTCATCGAGGTCTGGCGCGAGCGCAAGAAGAAGAAGGCGGGCGTTGCCACCGCCGAGCAGGCCCCGGCCGAGGCGACCGGCAACGGCCGGCACCGCAAGGGCTGATCCCCCGTCACGCGCGAGTGGCCCGCCGTTTCACGTGAAACACGTGGAGCGGCGGGCCACCGTCATGTGGTCGTCCGTCAGAGACCCAGGTCGTCCAGGTCGTAGGCGGTGACGTACTCCAGGCCCGCCTCGGCGATGGCCGGGGCCGCGCCGCGCTCGACGATCACCGCGACGCCGACCACCTCGGCGCCCGCCTCGCGGAGCGCCTCGACGGCGGTCAGCACCGAGCCGCCGGTGGTGGAGGTGTCCTCGACCGCCAGCACCCGGCGGCCCTTCACGTCCGGGCCCTCGATCCGGCGCTGCAGGCCGTGCGCCTTGCCCGCCTTGCGGACCACGAAGGCGTCCAGCTTCCGGCCGCGGGCGGCGGCGGCGTGCAGCATCGCGGCGGCCACCGGGTCGGCGCCCAGGGTCAGGCCGCCGACCGCGTCGTACTCCAGGTGCGCGGAGGCGTCCAGCATGACCGAGCCGACCAGCGGGGCGGCCTCGGCGTCCAGGGTGATCCGGCGGAGGTCGACGTAGTAGTCGGCCTCCTTGCCGGAGGAGAGGGTGACCTTGCCGTGCACGACGGCCTTGTCCTTGATCTGCGCCAGCAGGGCGTCGCGGTCGTTGCTCATGGACAGTCAGTCTACGGGCGCGGTACGCGGACTCCGGTCAGCGCCTGCGCAGGGCGCGGACCAGGACCACCGCGCCGCCGAGCAGCACCGCGCCGCCGCCGATCACCCAGGGCAGCGGGTTCCGGTCGCTCGCGGCGACCACCTCCGGGCCGCCCCAGCGGCTGGCCGCCCGGGCCCGCGCGCTGCGGGCCGGCAGGGCCGGGGCGTAGCGGCCGCGCGGCGGGGCGTGGTCCACCTCCTCGGCCGAACGGCCGACGATGCTGCGGCGGACCGGGCCGGAGGCGGCGGCCGGGTCGGCCAGGTAGTCGAACGCGGGCTCCGGCTCGGCCTGCCGCTCCGGCTCGGCGGCGGTGGGTTCGGGGAGGACGGCTTCCGCGGGGAGGTCGTCCTCGGTGAAGGCGATCAGGTCGGAGAGGTCGTCGTCCAGGTCGGCGCCGAAGCCGGCCGCGTGGTCCTCCAGGTAGACCACGGTGGCCTCCGGAGGCTCGGCCCCGCTCAGCTCGGCCGCGAGCTCGGCCGCGAAGCGGTCCAGCAGACGGCGGCCGGTGGTGCCCAGGGTGGCGGCGTCGAACTCGGTGAGGCGGCCGGTGGCGGACAGGTCACCGGTGAAGCGGAGGGTGCAGGACTTCTCGTCGTCCTCGGCCGCGGGCTGCACCGAGAGGCGGACGGTGGCGGTCACCTCGCCGGTGCCGCGCGCCTCCTGACCCTCCGCCAGGACCGTCAGCACGCCCTCGCGGCCCTCGATCAGCGAGAGCTCGCCGCGGTAGGTGATGGTCGAGCCGCCGATCCGCAGACGCAGCCGGGCGGCGCCGCCCGGCTCCTCGTCGGTGGTCAGCCCGGGGACGCAGCGGGACACCAGCTCCTGGTCCCGCAGGGCCTCCTGGACGGTGGCGGCGGGCAGCTGGACGACAACCTCATGCTCCATGCCGTCGAGCCTACCCACCCGGGGTGGCGGTCGAGCAGAGGCTGCGCGGGGTGCCTTCACCGCCACGGCAACGAGGCAGCGCCCCGCAGGGGCGCGAGGCTCTGCTGACTTGCGGCTCCGCCGCGGGGCGCGCGGGGGAACGGCAGCACGTGCAACTGGCTCGGCTGCCCCGACCTCACACTGGTCCGCCTTCCGAACTCGCGCAGTTCCCCGCGCCCCTGCGGGCCGCTCCGCGGATCAGCCGAGGAGGGTGCGCGGGGCGGGGAGGGGGTCGGGGCGGGTGGTGGCGAGGGCGGCGGCGGAGGTGCGGAGGCGGTCGGGGGTGAGGGAGCGGGTGGGGGCGGTGAGGGTGAGGGCGGGCGGGGTGCGGGCGGCGAGGACGAAGGTGGCGGGGGTGCCGGGGCCGCGCGGGCAGTGGCGGGGGCCGTCGGCCGCGGGGTAGGGGGCGGTCCGCAGCCCGGCCGCCCGGAGGGTGGCCTCGGCCGGCCAGAGCTCCTCGGCCCGGACGGCGATCCGCCCGCCGGGGGCCAGCAGCCGCGCGGCCAGCCCGTAGAACTCCTGGGTGTCGTACGGCCGCCCGCGCAGCTCGCTGAGCACCACGTCGTACGACCCGTCGGCCCCGCGCAGCCAGCGCAGCGGCTCGCCCGTCACCAGCCGGACCCGGGGGTCGGCCAGCGAGTGCTCGCCGAGGGCGGCGAGGGCCGGGTCGCGCCGGGCCAGGTCGGCCAGGACGGGGTCGGGTTCGACCAGCACCACGGAGCGGACCGCCGGGTGCCGCAGCACCTCGCGCAGGGCGAGGCCGTCGCCGCCGCCGAGCAGCAGGACCCGCCCGGCGGGGCCGCCGCCGAGGGCGGGGTGGGCGAGGGCCTCGTGCTCCCGGTACTCGTCGGGGCCGCAGACGGCGAGCCGTCCGTCGAGGTAGAGCTCCAACGGTCCGCGCTGGGGCGGGACGCGGGCGGTGGCGGGGGCGGTGGGGTCGGCGTCGCCGGTGAGGACGATCTCCTGGAGCCGGCCGTGCAGGGCGAGGCGGACCTGGGCGCCGTAGATGGCCTGGCGGGCGGCGCGTTCGATGGCGTCGGTGCAGGCGGCGGCGACGGCGAGGGCGAGCAGCACCAGGCCGCAGCCGGCCCAGAGCAGGACCCGGGTGCGGGGTGACACCTCGTCACGGAACAGCCGGAGCACCACGGCGGCCCCGGCGACGGCGTTGACCGCACCGGTGAGCAGGGCGCCGGTGCTCTGGCCGAGCTGGGGGAGCAGGACGAAGGGGAAGGCCAGCCCGCCGACCAGCGCGCCGACGTAGTCGGCGGCGAACAGGTCGGCGGCGGCGCGGCCGGCGTCCTCCCGGCGGATGCGCTGGATCAGGGTCATCAGCAGCGGGATCTCGGCGCCGATCAGCACGCCGATCAGGAAGGTGGCGACGACCACCCCGGCGAGCGTCGCCCCGTGGTGGTCCAGTCGGGCCCAGGCCCAGTAGAGGAGGAGCACGGAGGTGCCGCCGGTGAGGGCCAGTGCGCACTCGACCAGGGCGAAGGAGGCGGCGGGTCGGCGGGTGAGCCGTTTGGCGAGCAGCGAGCCGACGCCCATCGCGAAGACCATCACGGAGAGCACAACCGAGGTCTGGGTGGTGGTGTCGCCGAGGAGCTGGCCGCCGAGGGCGACCAGCTCCAGTTCGTACACCAGGCCGCAGGCGGCGCAGACGAAGGCCGCGAGCAGCACCAGCAGCCGGGCCGCCCGGGCCCGGCCGCGCAGCGGCACCGGGCGGGCGGCGTCCCGGGCCCGGACCGCGCTCGCCCCGATCACGGCCAGACCGGCCGGGTCGTCGGGTGCGGGGAGCGGACTGAGGGGTGGGCCCGGTGGATGGTTGATCACGAACAAACGCTAGGCGAGGCGAGCGGCCGACCGCTGCACCCATTCGACGGACTTGACGGTGCAGAGAATTGACGTTTCATCACCATGGGCTACCTGTCGGACGGTCCGGCTCGGACGCGTTTGCGAAGACCGTCAACGAGGACCGGGTGCAGACCAGCCGGCCCTCCTGCGGGTAGGCGTGCCAGGTCCGCCAGAGCACCCGCTGCTCGTCGCCGTGCGCGACCAGGGCGGTGAAGGCGCTCGGGTCCCCGGGGAAGACCCCGGCCAGCGCGTACGGGTGGCCCTCGACCAGGGCGAGCAGCTCCTGCGCCCGGGCCGCGAAGACGTGCGGGGAGAGCTCCTCGATCCGGGCCGCGAACTCGTACTCCCAGCCGCCGACCTGTTTGGCCACCCGGGCGGGCAGCGGGGTCTGACGGCCCGGCAGGCAGGCCACCGTCTCCAGGCACTCACCGGGGCCGGCCGCCAGGATCACCTGGTGGGAGGCCCCGAGCAGCCTGAGTTGCAGCGTCCCGCCGGCGAGCCGACCGGGCGGCGTGCTGCCGATGCGGTCGAGTCTCAGGTCCCGCACGGCGAGCGCGGGCAGCGGACTGCCGCCCAGGCACCAGGCCAGGTCACCGGCTCGGGTGTCCGTGTAGGAGGTCTGCAGTGTGGTGAGCATGCTGGGCTCCGCGTTTCAGCTCCGTGCGCGCCCGCCGTCAGCCTCCGGCCCGGCGTTGGCGTCGGGACTGTTCGAAGCTGTGCGGTCCGTGGCGCGGCCGACCGTGGAAGGAAGGATTCCGGCTGGAGATTCAGCAGCAGAGAAGCACGAATTCTCCGGGTCCGTCAGGGATTTACCCAGCTTTGCCCGGCATTCACCGTTCTGGCTACACCCTCTACCCTGGTGTGATCAACCCGGTGCACGACTCTGAACGGCGCGCGCCCCCTTCACCGGAGCGCGCGCCGTTCACCACCCTCGTGCGCCGGGCGTGGACTGGTCCCGCCGTGCCGACTGGAGGATGTCCCCGCAGTTTCGGTTGGCGCCCCGCAGATTGTTACCCTGGGGGGCCGCCCGGAGGCGGTGACACCCCGCACGGTGCGGGCTTCGACCAGGACAAGGGGGAGTGCGTGGACGGACAGGGAAGCCCTGAGTTTGCCACGGAAATCGACCAGGGGAGCGGTGACGCCTTTCGTGCCCTCGAACTGAGTCCGACGCGACTTTTGACCGTCATGCCATGGGGGCAACTGGCTCGGATCGTCCCCGATCCTCGTCGAGCCGAGGATCCCAGGGGATTCAAGTACCTTCCGCCTGGCGAACAACGTCAGGTCGCCATACGGAACGAAGTCCAGCGGGACATCAAGACCACGAAGAAGTGGGAGAATGCCAAGGATTATGCCCGGTACATCGCGGCGGTGATCCGCGGCAAAAGGGATGAGCGGTGGGCCACGCCGCCTTTCGCGCTCTGGATCGAAAAGCCACTCCGCACAGTCAGGCTGAGTACCCCGTTCGGCGTGGACAAGGTCGTCTACCTGCCCTTCGGCACCTCCGGGGTCCTGGTGGACGCGGAGACCCAGCACCTAGCCCACTGGCTCCTGGTCCAAGACCCCGATGACTACGAGGTCACGAGCGAGCAGGTGAACGCCCGGCTGGTCGGGGTGGAGATCTATCACAACCTGAGCCTGGTTGCCGCGCGTCAGATATTCCACGACCGCAATCTCCTGGGGGTCATCCCGAACAAGAATGTGGCCCTGACCTCCGACTCGGTCAACATCGCCACCAATATTACCCTCTCGCTGCTGGAGAAGGTGAGGGTGACGCTTCCAGGGACGGATCGGGTGGTGTTCCTCGAAGAACTCGTCTCGAAGCGCCAGCGGCAACTGAAGGCGGTGGACCCCGAGTGGATGACCCTCTCCACGATGAGGTCCTTCGTCATCACGGCCATCTTCGGCAGATCGGGCTTCGAAAAGACCAGCGGAGCGATCGCCGATCTGCCGGAGGGTTGCGATGTGGAAGTAGCGGAGGCGTGCATCGCCGAGGCACTGACGGAGCTCTTCGCTCGCTTTGGGCCTGCATTCGGTGACCGTCTCAGGACGGTGATCGCGGCACCGGCCGTGTTCGCCGCACTCGGGGCGGTGATGCACCGGGCCATGCCGTGGAGCGCGGGGCCTCGCGAGACGGTCCCGTCACTCGTCGATCTGATCTCCGACGTCAACTGGGCGCGCGAGGCGCAGTATTGGGATGGGATCGTTGGCAAGGAGACCGCGCGGGGGACCTTCTCGTTGGCCGGCGGAGTGAAGGACTCCGGATCGAGGACTGCCTCGGCGTTGGAGGATCCGTCCTCCGAGCGGTACCGCTGGATCCGGCACGGCCGGCCTCGAGGAGGGGATGACGGCGGCAGTGACCACTAGCTCCCGCACTTTGGCCCCGCAGTTCTAGTTTCGGCCCTTGATGCCACGTTTCGGTTGGATCATGCCCCGCAGTTGCGCTACTGTTCGACTACTCGGCGTCGGGTCCTGATCTCAAGGTCGGTGATCACCCGTGCGACGCCTTTAGGTGGGGGAGCGGCAGTGGTGTGGGTCGTCATTGGGGTTGCGCTGACGGCAGCAGCCTTGGTGGTTGCGGTACTGACCTATCGGCTCGGTCTGTGGGGGAAGCACCGGACCTCGACGGACGAGTACCGAACGGTCGCCAAGCAGGCGCAGGTGTGCGCGACCGGCATGGAGGACGTCGGCCTGCCGGTGACGGCCCGGGCCCTGGAATGCGGAAGGGAGAGCGGGGCGGAGCTGCGGGCTGCGGTCAAGCGCCTCCCCGCAGGCAGGCTCCAGAAGGCCTTCGAGGTGCTGGAGGAGCGGTTCTCCTTGCTGGTCAGGCTCTCGACTCCCGGAGCTCACGAGAGCGACGAGGAGGCCCGTAAGCGGGAGCGGGAGTGGGAGCGGCTCCAGCCGCGGCTGGACGCGGCCTTCAAGGAGGTCTTCCGGCTGATGGATCACGGTCGGGGGATCTGATCCCGCCGATGGGCCGGGGTGGCGGTGGTGTTGTCCGAGACGGGTGACGCCACCGCCACCCCGATGCACGTCCGTCAGAGCCTGCGCAGACGGGTGACGGCCTCCTCCAGGACCTCGTCCTTCTTGCAGAAGGCCCAGCGGACCTGGCTGCGGCCGGCCTCGGGGTCGTCGTAGAACACCGCGTTCGGGATCGCCACCAGGCCGCAGCGCTCGGGCAGCTTGCGGCAGAACTCCAGGCCGTCGGTCTCGCCGAGCGGGGTGATGTCGGTGGTGATGAAGTAGGTGCCCTGCGGGCGGTAGACCTCGAAGCCGGCCGCCGCCAGGCCGTCGGCGAGCAGGTCGCGCTTGCGCAGCAGGTCGGTCCGGAAGCCGTCGAAGTAGGCGTCGGGCAGGCGGAGCGCGTCGGCCACGGCGTACTGGAACGGGCCCGCGCTGACGAAGGTGAGGTACTGCTTGGCGGTGCGGACGGCGGCCACCAGCGCGGGGGAGCCGGTCACCCAGCCGACCTTCCAGCCGGTGAAGGAGAAGGTCTTGCCGGCCGAGGAGATCGAGACGGTGCGCTCGCGCATGCCGGGCAGGGCGGCGATCGGGTGGTGGGCGGCGGGGCCGTACACCAGGTGCTCGTAGACCTCGTCGGTGACCACCAACAGGTCGTGCTCGACGGCCAGTTCGGCGATCGCGCGGAGCTCGTCGGCGGTCAGGACGGTGCCGGTCGGGTTGTGCGGGGTGTTGATCAGCAGCAGCCGGGTGCGCGGGGTGACCTTGGCGCGGAGCCCGTCCAGGTCCGGGCGGAAGTCCGGGGCGCGGAGGGTGAGCGGCACCCGGGTGGCGCCGGCCATCGCGATGCAGGCGGCGTAGGAGTCGTAGAACGGCTCCATCGCGATCACCTCGTCGCCCGGCTCCAGCAGGGCGAGCAGCGAGGCGGCGATCGCCTCGGTCGCGCCGGCCGTGACCAGCACCTCGCGGTCGGGGTCGTAGGACAGGCCGTAGAGCCGCTGCTGGTGCTCGGCGATCGCGTGGCGGAGCTCGGGGATCCCGGGGCCGGGCGGGTACTGGTTGCCCTTCCCGGTCAGCACGGCGTCGGCCGCGGCCCGGGCGATCTCGGCCGGGCCGTCGGTGTCCGGGAAGCCCTGCCCGAGGTTGATCGAACCGGTGGTGACGGCGAGGGCGGACATCTCCGCGAAGATCGTCGTCCCCATGCCCGCCAGACTGCGGTTCAGCAGCGGCCTCGTACCCATCAGGTGCTCCTCACGGTTCGTGGAAATCGGGGCCATCCTCGCGGCGGGGGAGGGGCGGGGCAAGGGGACGCCCTGCGGGTACGGGGAAGGCCCGCCTCCCGGGGGAGACGGGCCTTCCGGAGCACTGGTCAGCTCTCGTCCGACGGGGCGGCGGCGTCGCCGCCCTCGCCCTCCTCGATCTCCTTCTGGAGGCCGAGGCGCTCGACGATCCACTGCTCGAAGCCGACCGCGGCCTGGGTCCAGTTGGCGGTGGTGGTGACGAAGTACTCCAGGTTGACGCCGGTGCCGACGATCATCTGGGACTCGCCGATCAGGCGGACCACGCCGTCCTCGTGGGTGTGGGTGTAGACCTTGGGCCAGAGGGTCTCGCGGTTCCACTCGTCGATGAGGTCGAGGATCTCGCCCTTGTCCTCGAGCGGGTAGGCGCGGTCGTAGAAGGCACGGACCGCGAAGAGCTCCTTCTGCTCGCCGCGGAACATGTAGTAGACCCGGAAACCCTCCCAGGGAGCGGTGAGGTCACCCTCCTCGTCGACCACGTGCTTGAGCTGCATCTGGTCCAGCAGCTGGCCGACCAGGGCCTGGTCCGGCACGACGACCGGCGGCGGGCCCTGGGGGGCCGGCTGGCCGCCGCCCTGCGGGGCGCCGAAGGAGGGAATGGACGACGGGTCGATGCTCATCGGGGGTCCTTTTCTCAGTGCACGAGGAGGTGGCGAACTGTGAGGGGCCGCCCTTCCGGGACCCATCCTGCCTCATTCGCGGCCCGGGACACAGGGCCTACCGGGCCCGGGCCGCGAACTCCACTACTCCCTGGGCGAACGTGCTCCGGCGGCGCCCCGGATCACTTCCGCAGGCCCGTGCCGGGGGCCTGCGCGCGGACCGTCAGGCGGTCGCCGGCCTCGTCCTGCTCGACCACCACGGTGTCCCCGTCGTGCACCTGGCCGGAGAGGATGGCGCGGGCCAGCTGGTCGCCGATCGCGGACTGCACCAGGCGGCGCAGCGGCCGGGCCCCGTAGGCCGGGTCGTAGCCGGTGAGCGCCAGCCAGTCGCGGGCGGCCGGGGTGACCTCCAGGGTGAGCCGGCGGTCGCGCAGCCGGGCGCCGAGCGCGGCGACCTGGAGGTCGACGATCCGGCTGAGCTCCGCGGTGCCCAGCGGGTCGAAGACCACGATGTCGTCGAGCCGGTTGAGGAACTCGGGCTTGAAGGCGGAGCGGACGGTGTCCAGCACCAGCTGCTTCTTCCGGTCCTCCGGGGTGGCCGGGTCGACCAGGTACTGGCTGCCCAGGTTGGAGGTGAGGATCAGGATGGCGTTGCGGAAGTCCACCGTCCGGCCCTGACCGTCCGTCAGCCGGCCGTCGTCGAGCACCTGGAGCAGCACGTCGAAGACCTCGGGGTGGGCCTTCTCCACCTCGTCCAGCAGCACCACGCTGTACGGGCGGCGGCGGACCGCCTCGGTGAGCTGGCCGCCCTCCTCGTAGCCGACGTACCCGGGCGGGGCGCCGACCAGCCGGGAGACCGAGTGCTTCTCGCCGTACTCGCTCATGTCGATCCGGACCATGGCCCGCTCGTCGTCGAAGAGGAAGTCGGCCAGGGCCTTGGCGAGTTCGGTCTTGCCGACGCCGGTGGGGCCGAGGAAGAGGAAGGAGCCGGTCGGCCGGTCCGGGTCGGCGATGCCGGAGCGGGTGCGCCGCACGGCGTCCGAGACGGCGCCCACGGCCTCGCTCTGGCCGATCAGGCGGCGGCCCAACTCCTCCTCCATGCGCAGGAGTTTGGCGCTCTCGCCCTCCAGCAGCCGGCCGGCCGGGATGCCCGTCCAGGAGGCCACCACGTCGGCCACGTCGTCCGGGCCGACCTCCTCCTTGACCATCGAGTCGGAGGCGTCCTCGTCCTTGGCGTGCTGCTGGGCCTCGGCCAGCTCGCGCTCGGCGGCCGGCACCTCGGCGTACATCAGCTTGGAGGCGCGCTCGAAGTCGCCGTCCCGCTGGGCGCGTTCGAGCGCTCCGTGCAGGTCGTCCAGGCGCTCCTTGAGCTCGCCGACCCGGTTGAGGGACTTCTTCTCCTGCTCCCACCGGGCGTTGAGCGCGCTCAACTGCTCCTGCTTGTCGGCCAGGTCGCGGCGCAGCCGCTCCAGCCGGTCCACCGAGGCCGGGTCGGACTCCTTCTCCAGTGCCAGCTCCTCCATCCGCAGCCGGTCGACCGAGCGCTGGAGCTGGTCGATCTCGACGGGGGAGGAGTCGATCTCCATCCGGAGCCGGGAGGCGGCCTCGTCCACCAGGTCGATGGCCTTGTCCGGCAGGAAGCGGGCGGTGATGTACCGGTTGGAGAGGGTGGCGGCGGCCACCAGGGCGGCGTCCGCGATCTGCACCTTGTGGTGCGCCTCGTAACGGCCCTTCAGGCCGCGCAGGATGGCGATGGTGTCCTCGACGCTCGGCTCGCCGACCAGCACCTGCTGGAAGCGGCGCTCCAGCGCCGGGTCCTTCTCGATCCGCTCGCGGTACTCGTCCAGCGTGGTCGCGCCGACCATCCGCAGCTCGCCGCGGGCCAGCATCGGCTTGAGCATGTTCCCCGCGTCCATCGCGGAGTCGCCGCCGGCGCCCGCGCCGACCATGGTGTGCAGCTCGTCGATGAAGGTGACGACCTGTCCGTCGCTGGCCTTGATGTCGTTCAGGACGGCCTTCAGCCGCTCCTCGAACTCGCCGCGGTACTTGGCCCCGGCCACCATCGCGCCCAGGTCGAGCGAGACCAGCCGCTTGCCGCGCAGCGACTCGGGCACGTCGCCCGCGACGATCCGCTGGGCCAGGCCCTCGACCACGGCGGTCTTGCCGACGCCCGGGTCGCCGATCAGCACCGGGTTGTTCTTGGTCCGGCGGGAGAGCACCTGGATCACCCGGCGGATCTCCTGGTCCCGGCCGATCACCGGGTCCAGCTTGCCGTCGCGGGCCGCCTGGGTCAGGTCGGTGCCGTACTTCTCCAGCGCCTTGTACGTGCCCTCCGGGTCGGCGGAGGTGACCCGGGCCGAGCCGCGGACGTCCTTGAACGCGGCCAGCAGCGCCTTCGGAGTGGCGCCGTGGTCCTTGAGCAGCTCGGCCACCCGGCCGCCCTCGGCGGCCAGGCCGACCAACAGGTGCTCGGTGGAGAGGTACTGGTCGTCCAGGTCCTCGGCCCGCTTGCCGGCCTCGGTCAGCACCGCGAGGGTGTCGCGGGCCAGCTGCGGGGCGGAGACGGTGGAGCCCTGGGCACTGGGGAGGGCGGTGGCCTGCCGCTTGGCGGCGGCGGTGACGGCGGTGACGTCCGCGCCGACCGCTTCGAGCAGGGGGCGGGCGACGCCCTCCGGCTGCTCCAGCAGCGCCAGCAGGATGTGCACCGGCTTGACGTCCGGGTTACCTGCGGCGCTGGCCTGTCGGATCGCGGCGGACAGGGCGTCCTGGGTCTTGCTGGTGAACTTGCTGGCGTCCACTACTGGCGTGCTCCTCTTTGACTCGGGTGGTGTACGACAAGTTGAGTCTAGCGCGCTCAACCTTTATGGGTCCAGCAAACGGCCGGCGTCCGGAGGGCAGCGACCCGGGGGCGCGAGGCCCTGCTGATCGGCGGCTCCGCCGCGGGGCGCGCGGGGGAACGGCACCACGTGCAACTGGCTGGCCTGCCCCGATCTCACGCTGGTCCGCCTTCCGTACTCGCGCAGTTCCTCGCGCCCCCAACGCGTAGCCACTACCTCTTGCGGGTGAGGCCGAGCAGCTCGCGGGCCGGGCCGGCCGGGCGGTGGCCGGCGGGCCAGACGGCGCGGAGGGGCCGGTGGAGGTCGACGCCCTCGACCGGGACGGCGACCAGGCGGCCGGTGGCGAGCTCCTCGGTGACGGCGAGTTCGCTCAGGCAGACCGGCCCGGCGCCGGTCATCGCGGCGGCCTTGAGCGCGGTCGAGGAGGCCAGCTCCAGCCGCGGCGCGGCGGTGCCGCCGTACGGGGCGAGCGCCTGCTCCAGGACCTCCCGGGTGCCCGATCCGGGCTCGCGCAGGACCAGCGGGGTGGCGGCCAGTTCGGTGCCGGTGAGCGGGCTGCGGCGGCGGGCCCAGGGGTGGCCGGGGGCGACCACGACCACCAGCCGGTCGGCGGCGACCACCGCGCCGTGCAGGCCGGGCGGGGTGGTCGGGCCCTCGACGAAGCCGAGGTCGGCGTCGCCGCCGAGGACGTGGGCGGCGACGTCGGCGGAGTTGGCGGTGCGCAGGGTGACGGCGGTGTCGGGGCTGGCCTGGTGCAGGGCGAGCAGCCAGCCGGGCATCAGGTACTCGGCGACGGTGAGGCTGGCGACCACGGTGAGCCGGGAGTCGCGGCGGCCGCGCAGGGCGTCGATCCCGGCGTCCAGGGCCTCGGCGGCCTCGACCACGTTGCGGGCCCACTCGACCACCAGCCGGCCGGCCTCGGTGGGCCGGGAGCCGCGCGGGGAGCGGTCCAGCAGCGGGACCCCGATCTGCTGCTCCATGCCCTTGATCCGGGCGCTGGCGGCGGGCTGACTGACCCCCAGTTCGGCAGCGGCCCGTCCGACGCTGCCGAGTCTCGCCACCGCGAGCAGCAGTTCCAGGGCGCCGAGTTCGGGGACGTGCGGGGAGAGGGCCATAGGGCCAGGCTATGCCGCCATCCATCCGGCCGCGCTACCGGCGGCGGTGCGCGGGGCGCACCGTGGAGGCATGGCCACGATCACCGCACCCCGCACCCTCGCCGGCTACGGCCTCGACCTCTCCCGGCTCGGCCCCAACTGGTACGCCGCCGTGATGGGCACGGCCATCGTGGCCAACGGGGCCGCCGCGCTGCCGCTCGCCCTGCCGGGCCTGATCGGCTTCGGCGAGGCGGTCTGGGCGATCTCCGCGGTGGCCCTGCTGGTGCTGGTGGCGGGGCGGCTGGTGCACTTCACCAAGCACCGCGCGGCGGCCCGCGAGCAGCTGCTGGACAACCCGGCCACCGCCTTCTTCTACGGCTGCCCGCCGATGGCCCTGCTGGCGGTCGGCTACGGCACCGAGGTGCTCGGCTCCCGGCTGATCGGCAGTCAGGCCGCGCTCACCGCCGACCTGGTGCTCTGGAGCGTGGGCACCCTGTACGCGGTGGTGGTGGCCTTCGGGATCCCGTACCTGATGATCACCCGGCACCGGCTGTCCCCGCTGGAGGCCAACCCCACCTGGCTGCTGCCCGTGGTGGCGCCGATGGTCTCCGCCGCGCTCGGCCCGGTGCTGGTGCCGCACCTGCCCGAGGGGCTGCGGCCGGCCATGCTGTACGGCTGCTACGCGCTGTTCGGGGCCAGCCTGCTGGCCACCCTGGTGCTGCTGCCGGTGGTCTTCGCCGGGCTGGTGCACAGCAAGCTGCCCGCGCTGGTGCTGACCCCCTCGCTCTTCCTGGTGCTCGGCCCGCTCGGCCAGTCCACCACCGCGGTGAACCAGCTGGCCGACGCGGCCAAGGGCACGGCCCCCGAACTGGCCTCCTTCGCGGTGGGCTTCGCGGTCCTCTACGGGGTCTCCACGATCGGCTTCGCGATGCTCTGGCTGGCCGTGGCGCTGGCCGCCAACCTGCGGGCGCTGCGGGCCGAGATGCCCTTCGCGATGACCTGGTGGGCCTTCACCTTCCCGGTCGGCACCCTGGTCACCGGAGCCGCGGGCCTGGCCCGGCACACCGGGTTCGACGGCTTCACCGGCCTCGCGGCGGGGCTCTACCTGCTGCTCGTCGCGGCCTGGGCGGTGGCCTCGGTGCGCACCCTGGCGGGGCTGCGGGACGGCCGCCTGCTGGGACCGGTCCAGTCCACCTGACGGACCGTCGGGAGGTCCCGGGCCCGCGCCCGGCTGCAGGTTCCTGCACTTGCGGGAACCTGCAGCCGGGCGCCCCTTGTTCGCAGCCCCCCCTGCTGTGAAGGTTGGGAACACGCCAAGGTCGTCCGGGCAACCGCAGCCCGGGACAGGTGACTTGTCCCACCACGGGGGACACCGGTGCGTCCGCGCGCTGGTGAGTCGAGGTGGGGCCCCGGCCGGGACGCCATGTGTGGTGATGGCCCCGGATCCGGTGCCGGCGAGGCGTTGCTGCTCCGCCTCGCCGGGGTCCCCGGATCCTGGCGCGAGATCGACGGGTTCCCCGGGACGTGGCATCCCGGGGGACACGTCGGCCGACGCCGCTGAGATCATGGCCATGACGGCCTGCGGCGATCGGCGAGGAGGTACCGGGATGGCTGCGGAGACGGCCGGGGCCCCGTTCCCCGACGAGGCGGCCCGAGGGCTCTACCTGACCATCCTGACGGCCGGCGGCCGCGTCCCGTTCACCGACGTGTCCGAGGCCGAGCGGCCCGCGCTGGACCAGCTGCTGCGCACCGGGCTGGTGATCCCCAACATCATCGACAAGGCCTACGTCGCCGTCAGCCCCCGCTCGGTGAGCGAACGGATGAGCAGCGAACTGCGGGCCAACGCGACCAGGCTGCTGCTCCAGGCCGAACAGCTCCCCGACAGCCTCGGCGGCCTCGCCCGCGCCTATGACGCCGTCCCGCGGGACGCCGCCGAACCGGCCCAGCCGGCCGTCGTGGTCGGCCAGGACCGGATCCGCCACCGGATCGCCGAGCTGGTCTCCGAGAGCAGCCAGGAGGTGCTCACCGCGCAGCCAGGCCCGCGCAACCCCGAGGGCCTCGCGGTCGCCCGCCTCCAGGACCTCGCCCTGCTGCGCCGGGGCGCCCGGCTGCGCACGCTCTACCAGCCGATGACGGTCAACGAGCCGGCCGCGGTCGAGTACGCCACCGCGGTGGCCGCCGAGGGCGGCCAGGTCCGGCTGCTCGACGAGCCGTACCAGCGGATGCTGATCATCGACCACAAGGTCGCCGTGGTCCCCGCCGAGGACGACTACAGCCGGGCGGTCTTCATCACCGAGCCGGCGGCGGTCGCCTTCCTGGTCGCGGTCTACGAACGCGACTGGGCCCGCGCGGAGACCTTCGACTGGGGCGGCCTCGGCACCGCCCCGCCCGCCCTGGCCGCCACCCGCCGGGTCGGCCGCCTGCTCGCCACCGGCCTCACCCAGAAGGCCGTCGCCACCCGCCTCGGCCTGAGCGAACGCACCGTCGCCGGCCACATCTCCCGCCTGCGCGAGCAGTACGGCGCGCAGACCCTCTTCCAGCTCGGCTGGCGGATGCGGGACGGCCGTGATGCCTGACCTGCCTGAGCCCGCCCGGTCGGAACTACCCGACAAGGCGGAGCGCGAGCTCTACCTGGAGGTGCTGGCCCAGGGTGGCCGGGTGTCGCGGGCCGCTGTCGGCGAGGGGGACCAGGAGGCACTGGGGAGGCTGCTGGCCGGCGGGCTGTTGGTGGGGAGCGACGACGGCCTCAGCTGGACGGCGGTGGATCCGCGGGCGGTGAGTGCCCGGATCAGCGCGGGGCTCCGGACGGCGGGCACCAGGAAGCTGCTGGAGGCCGAGCAACTGGGCGAGGAGCTCCGGGAGTTCACCGCGGCCTTCGATGCGGCGCCGCGCCGCTCGGTGCGCTCCGGGGTGGTGCGGCACGTCCACGACATCCGGCAGGTGCTCGATCAGGCACGGGAGTTGGAGGCCACCGCGACGGAGATCCTGAGCGCCCAGTCCGGCGCTCCGCTGGCGCCGCAGCAGCTGGCCGACTCCACCGCGAGGGCCCGGGCGTTCGCGGCCCGGGGCGGCACCGCCCGGGTGCTCTACGAGCCGGCCGCGCGGGCCGATCCCGCCACCGTCGCGTACGCCCGCTCGCTCACCGAACTCGGCATCACGGTGCGGGTGTTGGGCGAGCCGTTCAAGCGGATCACGGTGTTCGACCGGGCCGTGGCGGTGGTCCCGGCGGCCGCCGACCAGAGCAGCGCGGCCTTCGTCGAGGACCCGGCGGTGGTGGCCTTCCTGGTCGGCGGCTTCGAGCGGGACTGGCAGCGCGCCGAGCAGGTCACCTGGGCGGGTGACCAGGCGGCCGAGCCGGAGCGTCCGGTGGAGGAGCAGGTCGGCCGGCTGCTGGCGGCCGGGCTCACCCAGCGCACCATCGCGCTGCGGCTGGGCCTGAGCGAACGGACGGTGGCCGGCCACCTCGCCCGGCTGCGCGAACTGCACGGCGCCGAGACCCTGTTCCAGCTCGGCTGGCGGATGCGGGGAGGCTCCGGGCCGCGGTGACCTGGTGCCCCCGCTGCCGGTTCCTGCACTTGCGCGAACCTGCATGCGCGCAGGTCTTGCCCGGTGTACGGGTGCCTGTGAGGGTGGTACATGCCAAGGCCGACCGGGCTCGCAACGCCCGGTGGGGACGACTTGGCCCGCCCCCGGGGGTGTAGCCGGTGCCCCACGCGCCGGTCTCGAACGGGCGGGCCGCGGCCGGGGTGCCGCTTGTGGTGAACGGCCCCCGAGAAGCGCTGCGGGACGCTGCTGCTCCGTCCCGCCGGAAGCCGTCCGGCCTGGTGCGATGTCGGCGGGTCTCCCGGGGGCCGAGTACCCCGGGAGGCGCGTCGGGCCGTACCGCGCTGGGATCATGGCCGGAGCGGAACGGAACGGGGCGAGGAGGTACACGGTCATGGCCACGGTGACGCCGACCGGGGACGTCGGGCTGCTCGACGAACAGGCCCGGGAGCTCTACCTGGCGGTGCTCGCCGAGGGCGGCCGGCTGCCGGTCGCCGCCGTGCCCCAGGGCCCGGCGCTGGCAAGGCTGTTGGAGACCGGCCTGGTGCGGACGGACGGGCCCGGCACCCGGTACGTGGTGCAGAGCCCGCGCGCGGTGGGCGAGCGGATCAGCGCCGAGCTCTGCGCCGCCGCCGCCCAGCTGCTGCAGCGGGTCGAGGAGCTGCCGCTCGCGCTGGACGGCCTGACCCGGGCCTACGACTCGGTGCCCCGGCAGGGCGGCGACGGCGAGCAGGCCGCCTACGTGGACGGCCTGGTGGGCATCCGGCAGCGGCTGGCCGAGCTGCTCTCCGAGTGCGAGGGCGAACTGCTCACCGCCCAGCCCGGCCCGCGCCCGCCCGAGGGCCTGCGGATGGCCGTCCGCCAGGACACCGCGCTGCGGCGCCGGGGCGTCCGGGTGCGCGCCCTCTACCAGCCCCTGGTGCTCGGCGAGCCCGCCACCGTCGCGTACGCCACCACCCTCTCCGCCGAGGGGGCCGAACTCCGGCTGCTGGACGAGCCGTTCCGCCGCATGATGATCATCGACCGGAAGGTCGCGGTGCTCCCGGCCGCCGACGACCTCACCCGGGCCGTCTTCGTCTCCGATCCGGTGACGGTCTCCTTCCTGGTCGCCGTCCACGAACGCGACTGGGCCCGGGCGGACGCGGTCGACTGGGCCGGCCTGACCGCCGAGTCCGCCACCGACCTCACCCGGGACAGGATCAGCCGCCTGCTGGCGGACGGCCTCACCCAGAAGGCCGTCGCCTCCCGGCTGGCCCTGAGCGAGCGCACGGTGGCCGGCCACATCTCCCGGCTGCGCGAGCGGCACGGTGCCCGCACCCTGTTCCAGCTCGGCTGGCGGATGCGGCGCCGGTGCGGCCATGAGTGAGCGCCGCCCGCTCGGCCCGGCCGAACGGGCCGTCTACACGGCCGTCCTGGCCGAGGGCGGCCGCGTCTGGTTCCGGGACGTCACCGCGGAGGAGGCCCCGGCGGTGCTGCGCCTGCTGGAGTACGGCCTGCTGGTCCACCACACCGAGGACGGCACCCTGACGGCAGTCAACCCGCGTTCGGTGGGAGACCGGAAGGCGGCCGAACTGCGAGCGGCCGGGATGGAGTTGCTGGGCCGGGCCGAGCACGTGCCGACGCCGCTGGAGGAGCTGGCCCATGCCTACGACGCCGCGCCGCGCCGCTCGGGCCGCACGGGAGTGGTGCGGATCGTCAGCGACATGGAGGAGATCCGCTCCCGCATCGTGCAGATCGAGGCGGAGCGGCGGGAGGAGGTCCTGGCGGCCCAGCCCGGCGGTGCCCGCCCGGCCGAGTTCCTGGCCCAGTCCCTGGGGCGGGACCGTGAGTACCTGGAGGCCGGAGGGCGCAAGTTGACGTTGTACCAGCCGGGTGCCCGGTCGGACGCGCCCACCGTCGAGTACGCCGCGCGGCTCAGCGCGTGGGGCGAACAGATCCGCGTCCTGGATGAGCCGTTCACCCGGATGCTGGTGTTCGACCGTCAGCTCGCGGTGGTCCCGGCCAGGGCGGACAACACCTCGGCGGCCTTCGTCGAGGACCCGGCGGTGATCAATGTCCTGCTGGGGATCTGGGAGCGCGACTGGGAGCGGGCCGAGCGCGTTCGGTGGAGTGAACTCGCAGGTGCGGCAGGAAAGTTGGCGGTACACGAGCAGGTCGGCCGACTGCTCGCACAGGGCCTCAGTCAGCGGGCCGCCGCCTCCCGGCTGGGCCTGAGCGAGCGGACGGTGGCCGGGCACATCGCGAGGCTGCGGGAGCTGTACGACGCGGACACCCTGTTCCAGCTCGGCTGGCAGATGCGCGGGGCGGAGGGGATGTCAGGTGAGTGACCGTCCCCGCGCGTCCGTGGCGGACGGGGTCAGCCGGTGGCGACGCCGCCCCAGTCGCTCCAGTAGCCGTAGCCGGAGGTCTCCTGACGGGGCGTCGGGAAGGCCTCGGTCGGGGCGGTCCAGAAGCCCTCGCGGAGCGAGAGCGCCATGCCGGCCCAGTCCAGGGCGGTCTCCACGGTGTGGTGCAGGGCCTCCTGCGACCAGGTGTCGTCGAAGACCAGCGGCAGCACCGGGGCGACCTGCTCGATGGTGGCTATCAGCGGGTTGTGGGTGATCGCCTCGTCCACCAGCAGTACGATCGGCTTGCGCAGCGAGGACGCCCAGCCCAGCTCCAGCGCGACGCCGGCCGAGAGCGGGGCACCGACGTAGGCGAAGACCAGGTCGGCGGTCTGCAGCGCGCGGAAGTCGGACGGGACGCGGGGCTCGGGGGCGCGGCCGTTCACCGTCCAGGCGTCGCTGTGGTGGGCGCTGTAGACGGCGGCGCCGCTCTTCAGCAGGGTCGAGCGCAGGGTGGTCAGCCGGGTGCGGCTGGCCAGCGTCACCACGCTGTCCGCCGGGCCGGTCAGCCGCATGAGCGGCGCGGCGAGGAACACCCGGGCGCGCCGACCCTCGGGGGTCTGAACAGCGCGGTTGCGCAGGTACGGCTCACTCATGACGACTCCGGACGAATCGGGGGCGGGGAGCGAATCCCCACAAGCAGTGTGGTGGTTTTAGAGAATGCTGCTGCGCATTCGTTGAGGCCAAAACTATTTGGTCGAGTTCATGTCACCTGGTCAGCGCCCCCGTGAACAACTCGCACCGACCAGTGGGAGAGTGCATTGATCGTCCCGGCCTGGGGGGTGTGGCGTCTACCGGCACTCGATGTCATCTCCCTGCCTGGCAGAGAGATGACACACCTCTTACGCTGCCCTGGTATGCGCCGGGAGTGGCAGGATTTATATTGAACCGATAGTCATACCCGTGATCAGTCCAGGACCACACAGGACCACATTGGAGGGAGTGCTCTCGTGCGTAGTGCGCGTCGCCTCATCGCCTCAGCCGTTCTCCTCGGTGCCGCACTTTTCCTCGGCGCGGGCACCGCTAACGCTGACAGCGTCTGGCAGCTGAAGTCGGCCAGGGTTACGGCCGCCGCTCTCGCCGACGACAGCGTCTGGCAGTAGCGCAGGCCACGGGGGCACCTATCCCGCCGGGGCGGTCAGACGATGTCCGGGCCGTCCTCGGCGGGCTCCTGTGCTGCCGCACTGTCCTGGGCCAGACGCCAGCCGAGCTGGAACAGGGTGTCGACCCCGTAGTCCTCACGCATCTCGGCTATGTGGCGGGCCAGGGTGCGCTCGCTCAGCCCCAGGTTCCTGGCGATCACCCGGTGGCCGATGCCCTGGGCCATGGCTCTGATGATCTGCCGGCGGAGGCTCGAGAGCACCTCGGGCGGCACCTCGCGGCTTCCCTGGAACGGGATGGCCCGCTCCCAGAAGGACTCGAAGGACTGGATCAGGTACGTGATCACGGCCTCGTCCCGCACGAAGGCCGCCTGGGTCATGTCCTTGCTGCCCGGGATGATCGCGACTTTGCGGTCCACCACGATCAGGATGGTGAACGGCTCGTCCAGGGTCCGGATCTGACTGCCCGCCTGCGTCATCGTCTCGACGTACTCCAGGGTCGGGCTGGAGTAGCGGGCGCTCGGCTGGTAGATCGTCCTGGTCGTTCCGCCGCGGCGGAGCACCTCCATGTCCCGCTCGATCGCGGTCCGGACGGTCTCCGGCCGCCGACCGCCACCCGGCTGCGCGGTGAGCAGCTCCTGGGAGCAGTTCTCGACCAGGGCGGCGAGGCGTTCGTTGATGGCCACCTTGCCCTGGACGTACTCGATCGAGCCGCCTCGGTCAGCACGTCGGGTGAGCTCGCTGTAGGCGTCGCCCAGCTCCCGGATCTCGTCGTCGAAGGCCGCCGACCGGGTCAGCAGTTGGACCGCCTCGCGCCGCCAGGCGGCGCTGCGGGAGGTGGACAGCCGCTCGGGATCGACCGCGACAAGGGTGCCCGGAGTGTCCAGATCGCGTACGAAGAGGCCGTAATCGAGCAGTTCCTGTGCGTCTGGACCGGTCGGTTCCTGTCCGTCTGCGGTCAAGCGGCCGCCTGCCTGGATGGCCGACAGGTAAAGCGCACGTGCAGTCCGGGAGAGCGGGTTTCCTCCGGGTTCCGCCGAGGACAAACTCCCTGGTGCGCTCACTCGTACCGCTCCTCTCCGCCCTTCGTCCGTGGGGCTCTGCGGGTGCTGCACAGTGAAGCATAGGGATCAATACGGATGATAGGCAGAACGGTTCGACCACTGGGCCGGCCGTTCGTTTACAGCCACCGTACGGCTCACAGGATGCACCCTGACACGACCGACGGGCGGGAGGTCACCCCCCGGACGGAGGGGCCGCCCGCCCGATCGGCGAACCACCGGCTACCGCTTGGGGCGCCAGACCACCAGGGCGCTGGACTGCTGGACCTGCTGGTAGGGGACCAGGTCACGGCGGTAGGAGGCGTGCACGGCGGCCTCCCGCTGCTGGAGCGCGGCGGCCGCGCCCTCCAGGGCGTCGACCATCTCGCCGACCTTGGCCTGCAGGGCGGCGACCTGGTTCTCCAGCTCGATGATCCGCTTGATGCCCGCCAGGTTGATGCCCTCGTCCTGGGAGAGGCGCTGGACCTCGCGCAGCTGCTGGATGTCCCGGGCCGAGTAGCGGCGGCCGCGGCCGGCGGTGCGGTCGGGGCAGACCAGGCCGAGGCGGTCGTACTGGCGCAGGGTCTGCGGGTGCAGACCGGAGAGCTCGGCCGCGACCGAGATCACGTAGACCGGGGTCTCCTCGGTCAGGACGTAATGAGCCCGGGGGCGGGCGCCGCCGGGCAGGCCTTCGCCGAGGCCGGGGCCGATGGGAGGGGTCGGGCTCATCTGGTCATCACGCTCCCTCTGCCGCCTTGAACAGGGCGGCTCGCGGGTCGTCCGAGGCGGTGGCCTCGCGGTACTGCTCCAGGGCGGCGAGGGCCTCGTCGTCCAGGTGCTTGGGGACCACGACCTCCACGGTGACCAGCAGGTCGCCGCGGGTGCCGTCCTTGCGGGTGGCGCCCTTGCCGCGGGCCCGCAGGGTGAGGCCGTTGGCGCTCCCGGCCGGGAGTTTGAGCTTCACCGAGGGGCCGTTCAGGGTGGGCACCTCGATGGTGCCGCCCAGCGCGGCTTCGGGGAAGGTGACCGGCACGGTGACGGTCAGGTTGTCCGCCTTGCGGCCGAACACCGGGTGGGCGTCCACGTGCACGGTGACGTAGAGGTCGCCGGGCTGGCCGCCCCGCTCGCCCTGGGCCCCCTTGCCCTTGAGCCTGATCCGCTGCGAGTCCTGGACCCCGGCCGGGATGCGCACCTGCATGGTGCGGGCCGAGGAGGCCCGCCCGCTGCCGTGGCAGACCGTGCAGGGGTCGTCGACCAGCATGCCGCGGCCCTTGCAGTCCCGGCAGGGCTCGGAGAGCGCGAAGGCGCCCTGGCCGCGGCTGACGGTGCCCGCGCCGACGCAGGTCGGGCAGACCCGGGGGGTGGTGCCGGCCTTGGCGCCGGTGCCGGAGCAGGCCCGGCAGGCGGCCTGACTGGTCATCCGCAGCGGCACGGTGGCGCCGTCCACGGCCTCCTCGAAGGCCAGCGTCACCTCGGTCTCGACGTCCGCGCCGCGGCGCGGCTGGGGCTGCCGGGGGCCGCGGTTGAACAGGCCGCCGAAGAGGTCGCCGACCCCGCCCCCGCCGCCGCCCTGCGCCCCGCCGAACAGGTCGCCGAAGTCGAAGCCGCCGCCCTGCGGGCCGCCGGCCCGGAAGCCGCCGCTGCCGAAGAGGCTGCGCGCCTCGTCGTACTCCTTGCGGCGCTTGTCGTCGGAGAGGACGTCGTACGCCTCGGAGATGTCCTTGAACTTCTCCTCGGCCTTGGCGTCACCCTTGTTGGCGTCCGGGTGGAACTCGCGGGCGAGCTTGCGGTACGTCTTCTTGATCTCCGCGGTGGTGGCGTCCTTGGGCACGCCGAGGACCTTGTAGTAGTCCTTCTCCACGTAGTCCTTCGCGCTCATGGCTGCCGCCACCTCCCGTGGCTGTTCCGTACTGGGTCGGTCGGGGATACGGCACTGCGGAGCCGCCCGTCGTCCAGGACGACGGACGACTCCGCAGTGCGTGCCGTGTCAGCTCTCCGAGGCACCGTCGGCCTTGTCGGAGTCCGACGAGTCGGCATCCGCGGCGGTGGTCTGGGTGCCCGGCTGGGGCTCCGCCACGGCCACCATCGCCGGGCGGATGATCCGCTCGCCGATCCGGTAGCCGGGCTGGAGGATCTGCACGCAGGTGTCCTCGGTGACGTCCGAGGAGTAGCTGTGCATCAGCGCCTCGTGCAGCGTCGGGTCGAAGGGCTCGCCCTCCTTGCCGAACTGCTGCAGCCCGAGCTTGGCCACGACCGTCTCCAGGCTGTCGGAGACGGACTTGAACCCGCCGGTGACCTCACCGTGCTCGCGGGCCCGGCCGATGTCGTCCAGCACCGGGATCAGGGCCTCCAGGATGTTGGAGACCGCGATCTCACGGACCGTCAGACGGTCGCGCTCGACCCGCTTGCGGTAGTTCTGGTACTCCGCCTGGAGGCGCTGGAGGTCGCCGGTGCGCTCGGCCAACTCCCGCTTCGCGGTGGCGAGTTCGTCACCACCCGCGACGGCCTCCTCGGCCGCCTTCAGGACGGCCTCCTCGGCGGCGGCGGAGTCGTCGCCGGGCTCGGTGCCCTGCGGCTTCTCCGTCATGCCGACGCACCGCCCTTGGGCTTCTCGTCGTCCACGATCTCGGCGTCGACGACGTCGTCGTCCTTGGCGCCGGCCGCGCCGGCGTCACCGGCCGGAGCGGCACCCGCGGCGTCGTTCTGCGCGTACAGCGCGGCGCCGAGCTTCTGGGCGGTGGTGGAGACCTTCTCGGTCGCCTCGCGGATGGCCGCGATGTCCTCGCCCTTGAGGGCTTCCTTGAGCTCGCCGATGGCGGTCTCGACCTCGGTCTTGACGTCGGCCGGGAGCTTGTCGGTGTTGTCCGCGATGAACTTCTCGGTGGAGTAGACGAGCTGCTCGCCCTGGTTCCGCGTCTCCACGGCCTCGCGGCGCTTGGTGTCCTCCTCCGCGTACTGCTCGGCCTCGCGCATCATGCGCTCGATGTCGTCCTTCGGCAGCGCGGAGCCGCCGGTGACGGTCATCTTCTGCTCCTTGCCGGTGCCCAGGTCCTTGGCACCGACGTGCATGATGCCGTTGGCGTCGATGTCGAAGGTGACCTCGATCTGGGGCAGGCCGCGGGGGGCCGGCGGCAGGCCGGTCAGCTCGAACATGCCGAGCTTCTTGTTGTACGCCGCGATCTCGCGCTCGCCCTGGTAGACCTGGATCTGGACCGACGGCTGGTTGTCCTCGGCCGTGGTGAAGATCTCGGAGCGCTTGGTCGGGATCGTGGTGTTGCGCTCGATCAGCTTGGTCATGATGCCGCCCTTGGTCTCGATGCCGAGGGACAGCGGGGTGACGTCGAGCAGCAGGACGTCCTTGACCTCGCCCTTGAGGACACCGGCCTGGAGCGAGGCGCCGATGGCGACGACCTCGTCCGGGTTGACGCCCTTGTTGGCCTCCTTGCCGCCGGTCAGCTCGCGGACGAGCTCGGCGACGGCCGGCATGCGGGTGGAGCCGCCGACCAGGACCACGTGGTCGATCTCGGACAGGCTGATGCCGGCGTCCTTGATGACGTTCTGGAACGGGGTCTTGCAGCGCTCCAGCAGGTCCGCGGTCAGCTGCTGGAACTGGGCCCGGGTGAGCTTCTCGTCCAGGTGCAGCGGGCCCTCGGCCGAGGCGGTGATGTAGGGCAGGTTGATCGAGGTCTCGGAGGACGAGGACAGCTCGATCTTGGCCTTCTCGGCCGCCTCGCGCAGGCGCTGGAGCGCCATCTTGTCCTTGGAGAGGTCCACGCCGTGGCCGGCCTGGAAGACCTTGACCAGGTGGTCCACGACCTTCTGGTCCCAGTCGTCGCCACCGAGGTGGTTGTCACCGTTGGTGGCCTTCACCTCGACGACGCCGTCGCCGATCTCCAGCAGGGAGACGTCGAAGGTGCCACCGCCGAGGTCGAAGACCAGGATGGTCTGGTCGTCCTTGTCCAGGCCGTAGGCCAGGGCGGCGGCGGTCGGCTCGTTGACGATGCGCAGGACGTTGAGGCCCGCGATCTCACCGGCCTCCTTGGTGGCCTGGCGCTCGGAGTCGGAGAAGTAGGCCGGGACGGTGATGACGGCGTCGGTGACCGTCTCGCCCAGGTACGACTCGGCGTCCCGCTTCAGCTTCTGCAGGATGAAGGCCGAGATCTGCTGGGGGTTGAAGTCCTTGCCGTCCAGGTTGATCTTCCACCCGGTGCCCATGTGGCGCTTGACCGAGCGGATGGTGCGGTCGACGTTGGTGACCGCCTGACGCTTCGCCACCTCGCCGACCAGGATCTCGCCGTTCTTGGCGAAGGCGACGACGGACGGCGTGGTCCGGGCGCCCTCGGCGTTGGTGATGACGGTGGGCTCACCGCCTTCGAGAACGCTGACGACCGAGTTCGTCGTGCCGAGGTCGATGCCGACCGCGCGTGCCATCGTGAATACCTCCGGGAAGAAGTTGAGCTTTACAGGCTCAAGGATGCACGGCCCTCCGGGGAGAGTCAACTGCCATGAGTGGATCCGGCTCAACTTTACTGCGCGCTTATGTCGTCCCCTGCTCCGAGCGGGTGAGTCCGCCCTTAGTGACAGCCGCCATACCCGGTGCGTCTTCTGAACGGGTGTTAACGCGCGGTAGTCTCCGGGCCGTCGGCCCTGAAAGTTACTGATGAGTACACTCAGGGGGAACCTGCACACATTCCAGCCGCTGGAGACGGAGAGCCGATGCAGCTAGCAGCGATCGTCATCTCGCTGGTCACCTTCGTGATCGGCACCGCGCTCGCCGCCCGGGCGGCGTTGTACATCTACAAGGTGGTGCGCACCGGCGCCGCCGACGGCACCCGCTTCGGGCAGCCCGCCCAGCGCGTCGCCACCGTGGCGAAGGAGTTCTTCGGCCACACCAGGATGAACCAGTGGGGTGTCGTCGGCATCGCGCACTGGTTCGTCGCGGTCGGCTTCTTCTCGCTGGTGCTCACCCTGGTGAACGCCTTCGGGCAGCTCTTCGACGCCGAGTTCGTCCTGCCGGTCATCGGCCACTGGCTGGTGTGGAACGTCTTCGTCGAGCTGATCGGCACCCTGACCACGCTGGGCATCCTCACCCTGATGGTGATCCGGCTGCTCAGCCTGCCCTCCCGGGCCGGCCGCAAGTCCCGGTTCGCCGGCTCGATCGCCTGGCAGGCCTTCTACGTCGAGTACACGATCCTCGGCATCGGCCTGTGCATCATGATGCTGCGCGGCCTGGAGGGCGCCCTCGAGGGCGTCGACTCCTTCGATCCGGCGTACCTGGTCTCGTACCCGATCGTCGCGGCCTTCCGCGGCGTCGCCACCGGCACCCTGGAGAACCTGGTCTACCTGTTCGCGATGCTGAAGATCTGCATCTCGTTCGCGTGGGCGACCACCATCGGCGTCAACCCCTCGATGGGCGTGGCCTGGCACCGCTTCCTGGCCTTCTTCAACATCTACTTCAAGCGCGAGGAGGACGGCGGCACCGCCCTCGGCGCGCTTCGTCCGATGACCAGCGGCGGCCAGCCGATCGACTTCGAGGACCCGGCCGACGACGCCGTCTTCGGCGTCTCCCAGGTCGAGCACTTCGCCTGGAAGGGCATCCTCGACTTCTCCACCTGCACCGAGTGCGGCCGCTGCCAGTCGCAGTGCCCGGCCTGGAACACCGGCAAGCCGCTCTCCCCGAAGCTGCTGATCATGAGCCTGCGGGAGCACGCCTTCGCCAAGGCGCCGTACCTGCTGGCCGGCGGCGGCAAGGACATGGAGGGCAACGAGCAGGCCACCCCCGAGCAGCTCAAGGACGTCCCGGCGGCCGCGCTGGCCGAGGCCGAGCGCCCGCTGATCGGCACCGCCGAGGAGAACGGGGTCATCGACCCCGACGTGCTCTGGTCCTGCACCACCTGCGGCGCCTGCGTCGAGCAGTGCCCGGTGGACATCGAGCACATCGACCACATCGTCGACATGCGCCGCTACCAGGTGATGATCGAGAGCTCCTTCCCGACCGAGGCCGGGACGATGCTCAAGAACCTGGAGAACAAGGGCAACCCGTGGGGCATGGCCACCAAGGCGCGCCTGGACTGGGTGAAGGAGCTCAAGAAGGAGACCGGCATCGAGGTGCCGGTGATCGGTGAGGACATCGACCCGGCCGAGGTCGAGTACCTCTACTGGGTCGGCTGCGCCGGCGCTCTGGAGGACCGGGCGAAGAAGACCACCAAGGCCTTCGCCGAGCTGCTGCACACCGCGGGCGTGAAGTTCGCGATCCTCGGCAAGGAGGAGACCTGCTCCGGCGACTCCCCGCGCCGCCTGGGCAACGAGTTCCTGTTCCAGATGCTCGGCGCGCAGAACGTCGAGACCCTGAACGCCGCGCTGGAGGACGCCCCGGCCAAGCGGATCGTGGCCACCTGCCCGCACTGCTTCAACACCATCGCCAACGAGTACCCGCAGCTCGGCGGTCACTTCGAGGTGATCCACCACACCCAGCTGCTGCAGCACCTGATCGACGAGGGCAGGCTCCTCCCGGTCAACCCGGTCGAGGGCCTGATCACCTATCACGACCCCTGCTACCTGGGCCGCCACAACAAGGTCTACACCCCGCCGCGCGAGATCATGGACAAGGTCCCCGGTCTGCGCCAGCAGGAGATGCACCGTCACAAGGAGCGCGGCTTCTGCTGCGGCGCCGGCGGCGCCCGGATGTGGATGGAGGAGCGGATCGGCAAGCGCATCAACACCGAGCGCGTGGACGAGGCGCTGTCCCTCAACCCGGACATCGTCTCCACCGCCTGCCCGTTCTGCCTGGTGATGCTCTCCGACTCGGTCAACGGCAAGAAGAACGACGGCGCGGCCAAGGAGCACCTGAAGGTGGTCGACGTGGCCCAGCTGCTGCTCGACTCCGTCAAGGCGCAGCCCGCCGACCCGGAGCCGGTCGAGGCCTGAACCCGGCCGTGATCCGGCGCCCACCCCGGCCCCGGCCGCCCCTCACGGGCGGCCGGGGCCGGGGTGCTCCCGGTCCGTTCCGACGGCCCGGCGCCGGGGCCCGCGGGGGACGTGCGGGCCCTCGGCCGCGGTGGTGAACACCTGGGGGAGGTTTGGTGCCGCTTCCTCGGCCCCCGGGGCGGGACCGCGAGGTCCGGTGGCGTCCACGGGGTGTCGGGTGGTACGTATCGGACCCCCGTTGGAACGGGGGCGGTTTGGAACGAAATACAGTAGGCGTCGAACTCGTGGACCACGAGCGGACGACAGCGACAACGTCACCTCGCGACCTGGCGGGGCCGGCGGCAACGGAGCAAGGGGAGAAGCGCGACCATGACCGAGGCGATCATGCTGGTCGGTGGCAAGGGCACACGGCTGCGCCCGCTGACCACCCACACCCCTAAGCCGATGCTGCCCGTCGCGGGCGTCCCCTTCATCGCCCACCAGCTGGCGCGGGCCGCCGCCGCCGGGGTCACCCGCGTGGTGCTGGCCACCTCCTACCTGGCCGAGGTCTTCGAGGAGCACTTCAAGGACGGCAGCCCGTACGGGCTGGAGCTGGTCTACCTGACCGAGGAGGTGCCGCTGGGCACCGGCGGCGCGATCCGCAACGCCGCCTCGGGCCTGACCTGCGGCCCGGACGAGCCGGTCCTGATCTTCAACGGCGACATCCTCTCCGGCCTGGACATCGCCGCGCTGCGGGACGGGCACGTGGCCGCCGGCGCCGACGTCACCCTGCACCTGACCCGGGTCGAGGACCCGCGCGCCTTCGGCCTGGTGCCGACCGACGAGCAGGGCCGGGTGCTGGAGTTCCTGGAGAAGCCGGAGACCCCGGAGCAGATCGTCACCGACCAGATCAACGCCGGGTGCTACGTGTTCACCCGATCAGTGATCGATCGCATCCCGGCCGGCCGCGAGGTCTCGGTCGAGCGCGAGACCTTCCCGGAGCTGCTGGCCACCGGCGCGCTGGTGCGCGGCGTGGTGGACACCTCGTACTGGCTGGACCTGGGCACCCCGGGCGCCTTCGTGCGCGGCTCGGCGGACCTGGTGCTCGGCAAGGTGGACTCCCCGGCCGTCCCCGGCGAGACCGGTGAGGCGCTGCTGCTCCCGGGCGCCGAGGTGGCCCCGGGCGCGGTGCTGAGCAACGGCACCGTGGTCTCCGAGGGCGCGGTGATCAAGGGCGGTGCGATCGTCGAGGGCAGCGTGGTCCTGCCCGGTGCGGTGATCGCCGCCGACGCCCACGTCAAGGACTCCATCGTCGGCGCGTACGCGAGCGTCGGGGAGCGCTGCTCGCTGGACGGCGCGGTGATCGGCGACGGCGCCACCGTCGAGGCCGACAACGAGCTGCCGAACGGCATCCGGATCGCCTGCGGCACCCTCCTGCCGGTCGGTGCCGTGCGCACCACCGCCGGCCCGGGCGGCTGCCCGGCCGGTGAGACCCCGGCCGCCGTGGTGCACGGCCACAAGGCCGCGGCGCGCTGACCCGTCGCTGACGGTCCGTCGGTCCGGCGCGGGGTCACAGCACTGCTGCAATCCCGCGCCGAAGCCATGATCAACCGACGTGTGGTCAGCTCCAGCGGGTACCTTCGTGCCGTGGCTGGCAACGCATACGACAACGGTGAGGGCGCCGTCGACCCCCGGCAGGGCTGGGGGGCGGCGCCCGGCGGGCAGGGTGCTCAGGGAGCGCCGGGACCGCAGGGGCACGCGCCGACGGGGGAGCCCGAGTTCTTCACGGCTCCGCATCCGGCGTACCCGCAGCAGGGCTACCCGCAGCAGGGTCCTCCGCAGGCCTACCCGGACTACCCGCAGCCCGAGTACCCGCAGTCGGACTACCCACAAACGGAATACCCGCCGCCCGGGTACCCGGAGGGCGGCTACGGGACGGACCTGCCCGGGCACACCCGGGTCTTCTCGGTCGACGAGGAGCAGCACTACGCCTCCGCCCCGCAGGGCGACAACGTCGCCACCTACCGGGCCGGCGGCCAGTCCACCCCGCGGGCGGGCGGTCCGCGCCCGGCCTGGAAGGAGCTGCTGACCGGCCTCTACCGGGCCCCGGTGGCCACCTTCGACCGGGTCCGCGACCACCAGGTCTGGCTGCCCGCGCTGACCGTCTCGGCGCTGTACGGCGCGCTCGCCGTGCTCGGCCTGGGGTCGACCAGGGACGACGTCTTCGGCTCCACCTTCTCGGTGGCGCTGTCGGCCATCGCCGGCTCGGCGGTCGCCTTCACCCTGGCGGGGGCGATGCTCGGCGCGGTCACCTACGGGCTGGCCCGCCAGCTCGGCGGCGACGGCCCGTGGCCGTCCACCATCGGCCTGGCGGTGCTGATCGCCTGGACCAGCGACGTGCCCCGGCTGCTGCTGGCCCTCTTCCTGCCCGCCGACAACGCGGTGGTCCAGGTGGTCGGCTGGGCCACCTGGCTGCTCTGCGCCGGGCTGCTCACCACCATGGTCCGCCGGGTGCACGACCTGCCCTGGGGCAAGGCCGCCGGCGCCGCCGCCATCCAACTGCTCGCCCTGCTGGTGCTCATCAAGCTCCCCACGCTGGGCTGACCCTCCCTCCCTCTTCTGTGCACGACCTGCACCGCGACGTACGGAGCCACCGCATGACCACCCTCCCCACCACCCGCGTCAGCTTCCCGGCCGGGGAGGTGAACGGCTCCTCCACCGTGCTGGCCGTCCACCCGCTGGCCGACGGCCGGTACGCGGTGGTCACCGAGGAGAGCCCGTTCCACCCGCTGGACCACACCTGGCCCGACCAGCCCGCCGACCTCGGCACCCTGACCGTGGACGGCGCGGTCCACCCGGTGGTGGACTGCCTGACCGGCGGGTACGGGCCCGAGGGCGAGTTCCTGGTCGGTGCCGAGATCCCGGTGCGGCGCGGGGACGAGGCCTGGTCCTGGCTGGTGCTGCACGTGCTGGACGGCGACCCGGGAGCGGTCACCGGCCGCCCGGTCGAGCTGGCCGTGGACCCGCAGCGGCGGGCCCTGCTCTCCTCCGCGCACAGCGGCTGCCACCTGCTGGCGCTGGCCCTGAACGAGGCGCTCGCCCCGCGCTGGCGCAAGGACCCGGGCCGCTCCGACGCCCTCGGCCACCCGGACTTCGACAGCCTGGCGATGGCCTCCTCGGTGATGGACACCGAGGCCTCCACCGACACCTACCGGCTCGGCAAGTCCCTGCGCAAGAAGGGCTTCACCACCGAGGCGGCCGAGGAGCTGCCCGCGCTGGCCGAGGCGCTGCCCGCGATCACCGAGGCGGTCAACGCCCGGCTGGCCTCCTGGGTGGCCGCCGACGCCGCCGTCCGGATCGACGTCCCCGGCCCCGAGCTGACCGCCCGCCGCCAGTGGCACGCCGAGCTCCCCGAGGGCGCGGCCACCATCGCCTGCGGCGGCACCCACCTCCACCACCTGGGTGAACTGGCCGAACTGCGCACCGAGTTGACCCTGTCGGAGGACGGCAGCGAGCTGGTCGCCGTCACCCGCCCGAAGCGGGCCTGACCCAACGTCGAAGGGGCGGCCACCCTGGTGGGTGGCCGCCCCTTCGGCGTTGTCGTCAGACCTTGGTGCGGTGGAAGTTCAGGTAGGAGCGCGAGGCCGTCGGGCCGCGCTGCCCCAGGTAGCGCGAGCCGTAGCGCTCGGAGCCGTACGGGTGCTCGGCGGGGGAGGAGAGCCGGAACAGGCAGAGCTGACCGATCTTCATCCCGGGGTAGAGCTTGATCGGCAGGGTGGCCACGTTCGACAGCTCCAGGGTCACGTGACCGCTGAAGCCCGGGTCGATGAAGCCGGCCGTGGAGTGCGTCAGCAGCCCGAGGCGGCCGAGGCTGGACTTGCCCTCCAGCCGGGAGGCCACGTCGTCCGGCAGGGTGATGACCTCGTACGTGGAGGCCAGCACGAACTCGCCGGGGTGCAGGATGAAGGCCTCGTCGCCCTCCGGCTCCACCAGCCGGGTCAGGTCGGGCTGCTCCTCCGCCGGGTCGATGTGCGGGTACCGGTGGTTCTCGAACACCCGGAAGAACCGGTCCAGCCGGACGTCGATGCTGGAGGGCTGGATCATCGAGGGGTCGAACGGGTCGATGGAGACCCGGCCCTTGTCGATCTCGGCGCGGATGTCAGAGTCGGAGAGAAGCACGACACGAGACTACGTGAATCCGCCCCGCGGGCCGCATCGAGCCCACGGAGCGGAAGGACGCCCCGAAGGCTCAGGCGAGGAACTCCACCGCCTCCCGGCGCAGCGCCCGCTCCACCTGCGCCCCGGTCAGCTCGCTCAGGTCCGCCAGCACCGAGCTGCGCAGCCGCCCGCACTGCGGGCAGCGGATCAGCCTGCTGTTGCCCAGCCGCCCCGCCCCGAGCGTCCGCATCGGAAAACCCGCCGTGCTGAACAGGTGCCCCTCGGCACACCGGACGACGGTACGCTGCTCCATCGCGATCCCCTTCCCAGGCCCACTCCGAACCTGCGTCACATTAGGGGATCTACCGGACATTCCACACGGCAACGCGCCGCCCCGTCCGAGCGGGGCGCGGACAACTCCGCAGATGGGGTAGAGTGTTGATCGACCGGCCCGTCCCTGACGGACCGTCAGTGCGGACGTAGTTTAATGGTAGAACAGGAGCTTCCCAAGCTTCTAGCGCGAGTTCGATTCTCGTCGTCCGCTCCACTTCCGAAGCCCCGGGTCAGCGACCCGGGGCTTCGTCGTTGTCCGGGGGTGTCCCGTCGGGGGTCGGCGGGGCTCAACTCCCTTGTGGGGGCGGGCTTGAGCGCGGCCTGACCGCGGACCGACGAGCAGGTGACGGAATCAGCCCGCCTGCTTGGCCCCCCCCGATCGCGCAAGCCCTTCAATCGGGCCTACGTGGCCCGTCGGGCCGCCAGAGCGCGAGGAGAGCGGGATGGCTTCCACCGTCGGCGTTGGGGCCGGTGTGCACGCAGGTGCCGCCGGTGAGTTCGTTCTCGGCGGGGACCTGACGATCCGCCGGACGGGGTACGGGGCGATGCAGCTCGCCGGGCCGGGGGTCTGGGGGCCGCCGCGGGACCGGGAGACCGCGCGCGCCGTGGTCCGCCGCGCGCTGGAGCTGGGCGGCCGGCAGGCCTAGGAAGGCATCTCATTTGGAGAGCCGTCGGGTGCAGATGAGGGCTGCGGCGATGCTGGCGAAGGCGGCGAAGTGGTCGGCCTTGCGTTCGTAGCGGCGGTGGAGTCGGCGGAAGCCGCCGAGCCAGGCGACGGTGCGCTCGATCACCCAACGGTGGCGGCCGAGGCGCTGAGAGGACTCGACGCCCCGGCGGGCGATGCGGGCTGGGATCTGCCGTCGTCGCAGGTAGGAACGGATGAATCGGTGGTCGTAGGCCTTGTCGCCGTGCAGTTTGCCGGGACGGCGGCGCCGCGGTCCGCGCCGTGAGCGGATCGGCGGGATGGCATCCACAAGAGGTATCAGGGCCTGGCTGTCGTGCAGGTTGGCCCCAGAGACCGCGAGCGAGAGGGGTAAACCGGTACGTTCGGTGAGCAGGTGGATCTTCGACCCGTACTTGCCCCGATCGACAGGATTCGGACCTGTCAGTTTCCCCTTTTCAGGGCCCTCATGTTCACTGAGTCGACCGCGCAGCGGGACCAGTCCAGCTGGCCCCGCGAGCCGAGCTCGTCCAGGAGGACGCGGTG
>NZ_JBSFGS010000031.1:0-91637 GCF_053596675.1 Kitasatospora sp. NPDC001664 | reverse complement strand
CCGTGAGGTCCAGGTGCTGCTGCGGATCGCCGAGGGCCAGGACACCGGCGCCATCGCGGAGGGCATGGGCATCGCCAACCACCGCCGCTCGACGCCGTCGCCGTCCCGCCCGCCGAGCGCGCGACCGCCCTCGACGCACTGGCCCGGCTCACCACGGCCGTCGGCACCCACCTGGCCAACCCGGACCTCTTCCACCGCCCCCGCTGGCGGCGCCAGATCCACCCCGGGCGCACCGCCGGCATCGCCTCGGAACACCTGCCGCGTCTGCTCGCCGCCGCTGCCGAGAACCGCACCGCCGTCGGCCTGCTCGCCGTCCACTCCGTCCGCGCCGAACTCCTCGAACACCCCGGCCACCGCCTCTGCTTCACCCCCGAGGCGCTCGCCGAACTGCACCGCATGCTCGTCGCGGGAGACCCCAACATCACCCAGCCCGGCGGGTTCCGCCGGGGGGTCTCCACCGTCACCTGGCGCGACGGCGAGAGGTTCACCATCGCCACCGGCCCCGGCGCAGAGCTCCGGGACCGCATCGCGTACTGGCACCACTGGGGCACCCACACCACCGCCCACCCGCTGGACGCCGCCGCCCTGGCCATGGCGGGCCTGCTGACGATCCATCCGTTCCCGGACGGCAACGGCCGCACGGCCCGCCTGCTCGCCCAGTGCGACCTCGTGGGCGCGCGCCTGCTCCCCGGCCTGCTGCTCGACCTGGAGGCCTGGGCCGAGCGGCACCACGTCGAGCACGACAGCGCCCTGGTCGCCGCCGCCGACGGCGAACTCACCGGCTGGGGCTCGCTGTTCGCGCGCGCCGTCACCGAGACGGCCCTCCACCGGACGGCCACCGTGAACGCCTACGGCGCGGTGCTGGACACGGCCATCGCCCGGGTCGCCGACGACCCCGCCGCCATGGTGGCCCTCACCCACCTGCGTGCCGCTCCCGCCGTCTCGGCGGACTCCCTCCGGGACGTCCTCCCGTACGACCCCCGACCACCCCTCGACCGCCTGCGCACCGCCGGCCTCCTCACCGACCACCCCCGCCTGCCCGGAGCCCTGATCCACCCCCGGCTGCTCGAACTCCTCGACGCGCCGTACGAACCCGATGCCGGAGCCCCCTGACCCGCCCGGCCCGCACCGTGACCGGGGATCACCCTCAGGTCTGAGGACGACGCCCACCGGGTGCGGCTAGCGTGCCCCCATGGACTCCGACGAACACCCGGGGCACGCCTCGTCCTTCGGCCTCGCCGCCGTCGCCTACGCCGAGCACCGCCCCGACTACGCGCCGGCCGCCGTGCGGTGGGCGCTGGAGGCCGCGCCCGGCCGACGGGTGCTCGATCTCGGTGCGGGGACGGGAAAGCTGACCGGCACGCTGCTGGCGGCGGGCGTCGAGGTGGTGGCCGTGGAGCCCGATCCGGCGATGCTGGCCGAGCTGCGCCGTGGCCTTCCCCGGGCACGCGCGCTGGCCGGCAGCGCCGAGGCGATCCCGCTGCCGGACGGCTCCGTCGACGCCGTGCTGGCGGGGAACGCGCTGCACTGGTTCGACCTGGCCGTCGCCGGGCCGGAGATCGCCCGGGTGCTGGCACCAGGCGGGGTGCTGGCGGGGCTGTGGAACCTGATGGACGACCAGGTCCCCTGGGTGGCCGGTCTCGCCGGGGCGAGCGGTAGCGCGGTGATCGGCCCGCGCGACACCCCCGCCGCCTGGCGCACCGCGACCGCCGGCCTGCACCTCCCGAAGGACGGGAGCGCCGCCCGCTTCGGCGGCCCGGAGCAGCGGACCTTCCCGCACGGTCAACTCCGCACCGCCGACTCCCTGGTGGCCGCGCTCGCCACCCGCGCGGGCGTGATCGTCATGCCGGAGCCGGAGCGCGCCGCCACGCTCGCCCGCATCCGCGGGCACCTGGCCGCGACCCCGGAGACCGCCGCGGGCGCGTTCACCCTCCCCTTGCTGACCGGTGTGCTCCGTACGCACCGGCTCCGACCCGCCGTCGACCCCGAGGAGCAATGATGCGATCCACCACCACGACCCCGCGATTCCCCGGCCACCTGGCCCTGGCCCCGACCCCTGCCCCGGCTATGGCCCTGGCCGACTGGCGCACGATCTTCGGTCCCTGGCTGGGCGGTACGGCCCGCCGTTGAACGAGCTCGTCCTGACGGCCTTCAGGCGGAACCGCCCGGCCCGGTGCGAGTGCGCGCCGGGCCGGGCGGCTCCGCCGGTCCGGTGACGGCCCCTCAGGCGACGGTCTCCGGCTCGCCGCGGAGCGGCTCGGCCTCGGCCACCTCGGCGGCGGCCCTGCGGCGGCGCGCGCCGAGTGCCGAGGCGATCGGCTCGGTCCAGCGCGCGGCCAGCGGGCCGATGATCACGAGCAGCAGGACGTACGCGGTGGCCAGTGGTCCGAGCGCGGGCTCGATTCCGGCCGCCACCGCCAACCCCGCGATGACGATGGAGAATTCACCCCGGGCGACCAGTGCGCCCCCGGCCCGCCAGCGGCCCCGCGAGGCGATGCCGGCCCGGCGGGCGGCCCACCAGCCGGTGGCGATCTTCGTCAGTGCGGTGACCACGGCCAGCGCGAGTGCCGGGAGCAGGACCGGCGGGATGCTGGCCGGATCGGTGTTCAGGCCGAAGAAGACGAAGAAGACGGCCGCGAACAGGTCGCGCAGCGGGCTCAGCAGGGTGTGGGCACCCTCGGCCGCCTCCCCGGAGAGCGCGATGCCGACCAGGAACGCCCCCACCGCCGCCGAGACCTGGAGCTGCTGGGCGACCCCGGCCACCAGCAGGGTGAGGCCGAGCACCACCAGCAGCAGCTTCTCCGGGTCGTCGTGCGAGACGAAGCGCGAGATCAGCCGCCCGTACCGGAGGGCGACGAAGAGCACCGCCCCCGCGGTGGCCAGCGCGATGGCGAGCGTGATGCTGCCCGCGACCAGCCCGGCACCGGCCAACAGGGCGGTGAGGATGGGCAGGTAGACCGCCATCGCCAGGTCCTCCAGCACCAGGATGCTGAGGATGACCGGGGTCTCCCGGTTGCCGAGCCGGCCGAGGTCGCCGAGCACCTTGGCGATCACCCCGGAGGAGGAGATCCAGGTGACGCCGGCCAGCACGGTGGCGGCCACCGGGCCCCAGCCGAGCAGCAGTGCCATCACCGCGCCGGGCAGGGCGTTGAACGCGAAGTCCACGATCCCGGCGGGGTACTGGCTCTTGAGGTTGGTGACCAGATCGGTGGCGGTGTACTCCAGACCGAGCATCAGCAGGAGCAGGATGACGCCGATCTCGGCGCCGGTGGCGACGAACTCCACGCTGCTGCTGAGCGGCAGCAGTCCGCCGTGGCCGAAGGCCAGGCCGCCGAGCAGGTAGAGCGGGATCGGCGAGAGGCCGTACCGGCCGGCTATTCGGCCGAGCAGTCCGAGGGTCAGGATGATCGCGCCGAGCTCGATGAAGATGGTGGCGGTGTGCAAGCGTTCACTCCCGTCCGAGGATCACTGCGGCGGCGTCGACGCCCTCGCGGGTGCCGATCACGATGAGGGTGTCGCCTCCGGCGAGGCGGAAGTCCGGCGTCGGGGAGGGCACGGCGCCGGTGCGGCGCAGCACGGCGACGATGGAGACGCCGGTCTCGGTGCGCATCCGGGTGTCGCCGAGCTCGCGCCCGTTCCAGTGCGAGGCGCCGGAGAGCTCGATCCGCTCGGCGACCAGGCCCAGGCCCAGGGTGTGCAGCACGTTTGGGCTGTGGTGAGCGGGCGTCAGGGCGTCGATCAGGGCGGCGGACTCACCCTCCGTCAGGTGGACGGAGAGCGAGCAGGCGTCCGGGTCGTCCCGGCGGTAGGTGTTGAGGGTGCGGGTGCCGTCCCGGTGCGCGATCACCGAGAGGTGCTGATGTTCTCGGGTGGTCAGGTCGTACTGCACGCCGATTCCGGGCAGCGGGGTCGATTGCAGTCGGGGCACGGGCACGGGGGCATCCCTCCGGCAGGGCGCTGATGCGCAGGTCAAGGGGTGGTCCCACAGTCTTTCAGGCGAGCGGCCGCCTCCGTAAGGGTCAACGAAAAGTAAAGAGCAGATCAAGGCGTGACGTTCAGCACCTTGACCCTCCGTCACCCCGGCGGCCCGGTGCCGTAATTCGCGGGCCTCGTCGGGCGCGGCCCGCATACCCTCCCCGCCATGATCGACTGGAGCCTGACCGAGGCGGCCGACTCCGCCGTTCCCACCGACCGCACCATGGACGAGCTGGTGCCCCTGCTCGCGGCCGCACTGGCCGACCCCGACCCCGCCGTCCGGGACGGCGCGCCGTACGCCGTGCTGTCCGCCTGGATCTCCCGGAGCGTCATCCCGGCACCGCTGCGGCGCGCGCTCGGCGCCCGGATGGCCTCCCGCTTCGAGGACCCCCGGGTGCAGGCCCGCACCTTCGCCCCGCTGGTGCTGGACATGCTGGTGGAGGCGGGGGACTTCGCACCCGAGTGGGTGGCGGCCTTCGAGCACTGGTACCCGGCCGAGCACGACCTGCGCGGCCACGACGCCGAGTTGGGCTGGCTGCACGCCGTCGCGCACGGCGCCGACCTGCTCGCCACCTTCGGCCTGCACCCGGAGGTGGCGCCGGAGCGGATGCTCGCCCTGGCGGCCGCCCGGCTGACGGCGCCGACCGCACACGTCTGGGACCAGCTGGAGGACGACCGCCTCGCCCGCGCGGTCGGCCGGGTGCTCACCCGCCCCGATCTGACGGAGTCCCAGGCGATCGGCTGGCTGGCCCCGCTGGCCGAGCACTTCGGGTCGGACACCCTCGCCACGCCCGTCCCCGCGGAGTTCTCCAACTGCCTGCGCACCCTGCGCCTGCTCTACGTGCTGGCGGACAGGGGCGTACGCGCCCGGAGCGAGGCACCGCCGCGCGCCCTCACGCACCCCGAGGCCGTGAAGGCGGCACTCGCCGACGCGCTGGACCGGATGGTCCGGCGCTGACGCCCCGGCCATCGGAGCCGGTCCGACGGGGCGTCAACTCCCCGTGCGGACCGGCTTTTTCCGTCCTGCGCACGGCTCCCGCCATGCCCGGCAACAAGATGTTAACCACACGGGCACACCTCCTCCGCTTCCCGTGACTTTGACCGGTACATACTCGTGCTTTACTGAGTCTTGACGTAACGTCGAGTCACCACGGCTCCACCGTTGGTGAGACCGGCGTTCCTCCGCCATGCCCGTTCCAGCCGAAGGAGGCATCCCTCTTGGAACCGCTCATCGACCGCGCCCGGGCCTTCCCCCAGCGAGCCGGTGACGCCGGCCGCGAGCTCACCGGCCTCGCCGCCGGCCAGGCTCCGCAGGCGCTCTTCATCACCTGCTCCGACTCCCGGGTGGTGCCCAGCCTGATCACCGGCGCCGACCCCGGCGACCTGTTCGAACTGCGCACCGCGGGCAACATCGTCCCGGCCCACCACCCCGACGCCACCTCCGGCGAGACCGCCACCATCGAGTACGCCGTCGAAGTGCTCGGCGTGCGCGACGTCGTGGTCTGCGGCCACTCGCACTGCGGCGCCGTCGGCGCCGTGGTGCGCGGCGACGACCTCAGCGTGGTCCCGGCCGTGGACGCCTGGCTGCGCACCGCCGACCACCAGGTCCTGCGCTCCGGCGACGAGGCCGAAGTCTTCGACCCGACCGTGGCCGGCCCCGTCCAACGCCACGTCCTGGCCCAGCTCGACCGCCTGCGCGCCTACCCGTCCATCACCCGCCGCCTGACGGAGGGCCGGATCAGACTGCACGGCTGGTTCTACGAGATCCACACCGGCCTGGTGCTCTCGCACCGCCCCGAGAGCGGCCTCTTCCTGCCGCTCTAGACCCGCCGAGAAACCCCGTTCCACCGCTCCACCGCTCCACCGCTCCACTGTTCCACCGCCCCACCCAGGCCCTCCCGCCCCGTCCGTACACCCTCACGAGGACCCGAGGACCCGATGCCCCGTCATCACGAAACCGCGCCGCCCGTGCGCACCTCCCGACTCGCCTCCCTCAAGGCGGACTTACCCGCCTCCCTGGTCGTCTTCCTGGTCGCGCTGCCGCTCTGCGTCGGCGTGGCCGTGGCCTCCGGCGTCCCCGCCGAACTCGGCCTGGTCACCGGCATCGTGGGCGGTCTGCTGACCGGCCTGCTCCCCGGCAGCAGCCTCCAGGTCTCCGGCCCCGCCGCCGGCCTCACCGTGCTGGTGTACGGCGCGGTGCAGGAGCACGGCCTCGGCACCCTCGGCGTGATCACCGCCGCCGCCGGGCTGCTCCAACTCGCCATGGGCGCCGCCCGCCTCGGCCGCCTCTTCCGGGCCATCTCGGTCTCGGTGGTCCAGGGCATGCTGGCCGGGATCGGCCTGGTCCTGATCGCCGGTCAGCTCTACGCGATGGCCGACCTCAAGGCCCCCGCCGACGGCCTCTCCAAGCTGGCCGGGCTCCCGGGCCTGGCCACCGACGCGCTCTCCTCCCGCGCCTCGCTCACCGCCGCCGCGATCGGCGCGGGCACGGTGGCGGTGCTGGTCCTGTGGCCCAAGCTGCCCGGCCCCTTCCGCACCCTCCCCGCCCCGCTCGCCGCCGTCGCCGGGGCCACCGCCGTCACGGCGCTGCTCTCCCTGCCCGTCGCCAAGGTGGACGTCGCCGGGCTGGCCGGGGTGATCAGCCTGCCGGACTCGTCCTCCTTGGCCGCCCTCGGCAGCGTCGCCGCCCTCGGGACGGTGCTGGCCTTCGCGCTGATCGCCTCCGCCGAGAGCCTGTTCAGCGCCGCCGCCGTGGACCGGCTGCACGACGGCCCCCGCACCCAGTACGACAAGGAGCTGCTCGCCCAGGGCGCGGGCAACACCGTCTGCGGCCTGCTCGGCGCCCTCCCGATGACCGCCGTCATCGTCCGCAGCGCCGCCAACGTCCAGGCCGGCGCCCGCACCAAGGCCTCCCGCGTCCTGCACGGCCTCTGGCTGCTGCTCTTCGCCGCCCTGATCCCCGCCGCCCTCACCGTCATCCCGCTGGCCGCCCTGGCCGGGGTCCTGGTGCATGCCGGAGCCAAGCTCATCCCGGTCAAGTCCCTGGTGCCGCTGTGGCGTTCGCACCGGCACGAGGCGCTCATCCTGGTCGTCACCGCCGTCGCGATCGTGGCCACCAACCTCTTCGAGGGCGTCCTGCTCGGCCTGCTGCTCTCCGTCCTCAAGTCCGCCTGGGACACCTCCCACCTCCAGGTCGAGGTCGCGGACCGCGGAGCGGACGGCCCGATACACGTCGCCCTCTCCGGCAACGCCACCTTCCTCCGCCTCCCCCGGCTCCTCGAAGTCCTCGAACGCCTCCCCACCGACCGCCCCGTCCACCTGGACCTCACCGCCCTGCGGCACCTCGACCACGCCTGCCGCACGGCGCTGGAGACCTGGGAGGACCGCCACAACCGCACCGAGGGCGCCACGGCGGTGGTCCGCATCCCGGCGTCCGTCTGACGGCCCCTCAGGTGCCCGGGGCCTCGGCGGCACCGACCCCGGGCACCTGTGTCACCGTCAGGTCCGGACGGTGTCCCGTATCCGCGATCGACTCCCCGGCGCGGACCCGTCGCCCGTACCCTCTGGGCACCGGGTCAGCAGCCCGGACACACCCACCGCACCGGGGAGTTCACCGCACCGTGTACCGCAGAACCGTCTTCCTCCTCGCCACCGCCGCCCTCGCCTTCCCCCTCACCGCCTGCGTCCCCGAACCCGCCCCCGCACCCTCCTCCACCGCCACTGCCCCTGTCGCTCCCCCGCCGTCCCCCTCCCCGACCACCGCCAAGCCCTCACCGGCCGGGCCCCGTAAGGTCACCGAGGCCCCCACCGCCGGCGGCCTCACCCTCGCCACCGGCCCGGGCACCCTGACCGACGTACCGGTCGACCCCGGGGAGATGGTCGACGGCATGCAGTTCGTCCAGGCCGAGTACGACCGCCCCGGCAAGCCCTCCGCCCGCCGGATCCTCGTCCTCGCCGTGGACAACGTCCCCGAGGACCCGAACAAGCGCCGCGAGCACCTCTGGCGCGGCCTGATCGACTACGCCCTCGGGACCGGCTCCACCGGCGACCCCACCACCGCCGAACCGTACGCGCCCGGCCCGCTCGGCGGCTCCCTCGAATGCCTGAGCCTCCCGGCCCGTACCGGCCCCACCGACGTCATCTGCGGCTGGTCCGACACCACCACCGCCGGTGTCGCCCTCCTCCCCGCCACCACTCCGCCGGAGGCCGCCCGCCTGTTCGCCAACATCCGCACCGCCGTCGAGCACTGAGGGCCGACCACCCCTACTCACCAGCACGGCTCATGAGCCCCACTGGTCGCAGTACTCGATGTGGATCTCGCGGGCGTCGCCGAGGACGCCGTCGTTGGAGTGCAGCTCGGTGCAGAAGTGAGAGTGGCCGGGATGGACCGGGACGTGGCCCGGTCCCTCGCGTGCCACATCGAGGAAGTGCCGCGCAGTCTCACGGAACACCTTCGCGCTGCCGGTCATGAACAGCGTCTCGGCATGGAGGTGCTGGTGGAACAGGTCGCGGTTCTCCCGGTGGTGACGGGCCGCGTAGTCGATCGCCGCACCGTCGGCGTGCTCCTCCTCGGGCAGGCTCGCGGTCTGCGGCCGACCGGGGCCGAGACGGCCTCGGAGCTCCTTCCAGCGCGAAGGGGCGAACTGAAGCGAGTGGTGCAGGAGGACGAGGTCGAGCCGGCGGCCGGCGTCCTCCTGCACCTCCCGGGCCGGCGGGTGGTTGGCCCGTAGGGGGAGGTGGATCAGCGAACGCGGCGAACGGGCCGCGAGCATCCACAGTCCGGCGATGCTGCGGGCGGCGCCCTGGTCCAGATAGGCGTCCAGGTACCGGTCGTGGTCGACGAGGACCGCACGGGTCAGCGGCAGAGCGGGCCGGATGACCCTGAACTCGTCGGCTCCCGAGCGGGCCCGGTGTACGACGATCGGTAGCTTCATCTGCGCTCCGTTGTGCTGCGACGGCTGACTCGCCCGACGTGGGTCGCCCGGTCGCTGACGGCGGCCCGCTCACCGCGGGGCAGTTCGTGCCAGGACAGGCGACCCCGAGCGTACCCCTGAGCACGCCGCCACCGGGGCCTCCGATCACGTGGCCCGACCGCGAATCCGCACCGAGCTTGTACAACGAGGTGCTCTGCGAGACCGTCTGACGGTGCAACACTGCGTTGGTGCACTCGACGACCCAGCGGACCGTGCCCGGGCCGGAGCCGTGCGGGACCCCGCGACGGGCGATGATCGGTGGCAGCTACCTGGAGCGCGTCGGCCGATCGGCACCGTGCCGGCGGTCAGCCTCGCGTCGCCACCACTCTGCCGGTAACGGCGTCCACGAATTCAACAGTTCCTGTGGCCTGTGTGTCCCCGGGCTTGACGATGTTGACCGCCCAGCACGGTCGCCACTGGCCATCGATCTTCTTGGCCAGGAGGAACGTGGTGTCGGCGCGGGAGCCGGGGTGGGCTGATACAGCCTGACGCTTGGCGGTGTCGGCGTTGACCGTGGAGTGCGGCAGTTGGGGGTCGGCGTCCCAGCGTGCGGATGACGCCATGACCCTGCCGGAGGTGGAGACGGTGATGTCCAGGCGCATCGGCATCAGGACGTTGTCGGCGTTGTACCGGCGGTAGGTGAGCATGTAGGCGCCACCCGCGCTGTCGGTTGAGGTCAGGGTGGAGGTCGATGCCTGGGTGAGCTCGGGGAACCAGGTCGCCGCGAAGTCCGTGCCGACCTTGAGGACCTGGTCCTTGGTGAGCGGACCGGGGTCGATCTGGCTGTTGGCCGAAGCGCTGATGAGCAGACGCCCGGTGGGCCAGTCGATGCGGAACTGGCCGCGGTCGGTGGTGGCCTCGAGGACCTGCTGCGGGGGATCCTCGGGGGTGGCGGTCAGGCGGGTGGTCTGCAGCAGGGTACCGGGGCCGAAGAGCCGCTCGGCGACGCGCTGGGGGACTTCGATCTCGTCGGACGAAGAGGTCGCGCCGAAGCCGGCCGCGTCGCGGTGAAGCGGTACCCACAGCCAGACCACGGTCGTGACCGCGGCCAGGCCGACGCCGGCGACCGTGAGACCGCGAAGGACGTCTCGGCGCCCGAATCCTGCCCTGCGGGAGCGGAGCCACGACCAGACGACCGCGGCGACAGTGCCGACGAGCGCGCCGAGCGCGTTGTCGATGAAGTCCGCACCGTCACAGGAGCGGCCGGTGCCCAGCATGGTCTGGCACAGCTCGGTGACAGCGGAGAGAACCGTGCACGCCGCGAGCACGGTCAACGGCCGACGCAGCACCACTGCGGCGAAGAAGGCGAGAGGCACGAACAGGGCGATGTTCATCAGCCCCTGCTGGGTGGTGGCGGTATCCCACACCCCGCTCCCGATCGCACAGGTCCGCCCCGACGACCCGGTGGTCGTCGGTGTCAGGGTCGCAGCGACCACGCCGGCCAGCGACAGCCCCCACAGGACTGCGGCGGCCTGCGGCCACTGTCTGGCCCGGGCCTGCCGCAGAGCCACCGTCCCGAAGATGAGGCCAAGGACGGCGAAGACAGGGACGAGCGCGGGAGCTGAGGAGAAAATCGCTTCGATCATCGGTCTTCCGGGACGCGGTCGGGTAGTGCCCCGGGGTGACTGCGGGCCGAGCTCGCAGCCACCCCGGGGCAAGGTCAGCGTGTCAGGCTCAGCAGGGGTGGTCCGGCGGGGTCTGGAAGGTCTGCTGCCCGGAGACCCACATCTTGCCGATCGCGCTGCAGTTCGCCGGCAGCGGGGCGAAGCCCCAGTTGAAGCTCTTGGTCTCACCGGCGTTCTGGGTGAACGCGCCCTGGTCCCAGTGGGTGTTGCCACCCTCCTCGTACGCGAACCGGGCGATGATCTGGCCACCCGACTTCTTCTGGTACTGGATGGCCGTGAGCGCCGAGTAGTAGGACTGGCCGTGCTTCGCACCGTTCTCGGACCAGAAGTAGAGGGTGCCGCTGCTCAGCGAGGTGCTGACCAGGGGCTGGACGCCGCCCGTGGCGGCGGAGGTGGCGGTGCCGTCGTTGATCTGGGCAGCCGCACCACCCGTCGAGGGCAGGTTCAGCTGGTGGTTGCCCTTCTGAGCCGGGGCGGCCTGGGCGTCGACGGCGGTCGCGACCGGAGCAGCCGCCAGCACAGCGGCGATACCGAGCCGTACCATCGTCGTACGCACCCCGCCCATCGGGGCAGCGGTCTTCGTCATGATGTCCTCCCAAAGCGCATCAAGATGGCGAGGAGGGGGGCTCCGCGTTGCAGCGCGGACCCCCCAGCCCACAGATTGAGGCCTGACAGCTTGCGCGGCCCGGCACGCCTTGAGCCTTCCGTATGCACTCCACCCGAGCAAGCGAAATCAGTTGGCCCCCCTCGTCCCGCTTCTGCCGGGAATCCCCTACTTGGCCATCACCTAAAGTAACTGCTCACCTGCCCTTGGCATCAGGTTTCCAGCACGTTCCGGATGCAGCTACTTCGGAGCGTCACATAACAGTGATGTAACGAATGGATGCCTGCTGTTGTCATGCTCCCGTCGCCAGTGGTGCGGGTCAGGCCGGGCGGGCGGGTGCACAGGTCGGCGTGGACGGTCTTGCCAAAGGGCTCGACCGTGGCGCTCCACTGGCTGCCGGAGAGGTGGTCGACCAGGGCACGACCTCGCCCGATGGCAGGGAGAGGCGGCGAACGCGGTAGGCGCCGCAACCGCCTACACGGAGCTGGTGAGAGGAGCTAACACAATGCTTGGACTCGCCTGTAGGTGATAATGCAGCAGGCGAGTTTGAGGAATGCCTCGTGGATGTCGTCGCGAATGTCCCAACGGATGCGTAGGCGTCGGAAGCCATGGATCCAGGCATTGGTGCACTCGACGACCCAGCGGACCGTGCCCGGGACGGAGCCGTGCGGGATCCCACGGCGGGCAATGACCGGTTTGATGCCGTGCTTCCACAGCAGTCGGCGGTACTTGTCGTAGTCGTAGCCCCGGTCGGCGAACAGTTGCCGGGGACGGCCGGTGGCGCCCCGGATGTGGGGTATGGCGTCGAGCAGGGGCAGCAGTTGGGTGACGTCGTGCGTGTTGCCGCCGGTCAGGGTGATGGCGAGCGGGGTGCCACCGGCGTCGGTGAGGGCGTGGTGCTTCGAGCCGGGCCGGGCACGGTCGACCGGGGCTCAGCCCAGTTTTGGGCCGCCCCGACGGGCCTGTGAAGAACAAGCAGCCCGCTGCCCGCTACGAAGCGGGCAGAGTCCTCGCCATCGGCGAGGCGTACGCCCGGCCCGCCCACCACAAGCACAGGACGAAGCCAAGGCGGACTGCCGAGGCACCCGTGTGACAAGATCCCGGAATGGCCTTGGAAACTTGGGAGCATGACGGCGAGCACTTCTGCCTACAGACGACCCACGTAGCAGATGGGACGAGGTACTTCGAGCTCAGTGAAGCTCGTCCGACTCCGGCCCAATGGACGACCACACCCACCGAAGCCGTCCGCATCCCCGGCCCAGCCCTTGTCACCGTCACCACCCACCAGAAGGACGAGGAGATTCCGCCCCTCGTCCACTTCGACACGGACCACCAGCTCCCACTTGCAGTCCTGAGCCGCTTCGTTGCACGCGTCACCGAGCTGTTGAACGATGAAAGTGTCGAGCCCCGAACCTCCAGCTGACCCAGCCCACCAGCGGCTCAGAGTTGAACGACAAGCTGAGCCGGTGGACGATCGCATCGGTATCCAGGCACCGCACCGCCGTATGACCGACCCCGACGAGGCGATCGCGGAACTCGAGCGTGCCGTGCCCGGCTTCAGCGCACTTCGCCTCACGGTGCCTCAGACCTTCGACTGGCCAGCACTCGAAGGCACACTCGGAGCTTCACTCCCCGCCGACTACAAGCGGCTCTGTGAGCTCTACCCCACCTTCGTGCTCGGCGACTTCCTGTCCGTCCACTACCCCGCGGCCGGTCGCGAGCAGGACTGGCCGCAGGCGCTCCAGGAGGACTTGGAGATCGTCATGGAGTGGTGCGAGGACGACGACCCCGTCATCCCACTGACCCCGTACCCCGCCCCGGGCGGCCTGCTCCCCTGGGGCAGCTCGAACCAGGGCGACTTCTTCCTGTGGAGCACCAACGCGGCAGGCCCGCACGAGTGGACGGTCACGGTCGCCTCACGCAACGGTGACTGGTGGCACTACACCGGCGGGCTGGTGCAGTTCCTCGCCGACCTGATCAGCGGCGCGCTGGAACCATGGGGACTGCCCGTGATCCGACCCGAGTACTACCGATGGTGAGATGACGGCCCTGGTCCCGGGCCCCGAGCACCGTTCAGAACAGCGAGTCGGACTGAGTCGGTGTGACCACTTGGAGGAGCGCCGCCCGCACGGGAGCGAGGGCCTTCCAGTCCTCGCGGTACGTCCCGCTCTCAACGCGCAGCTCCCACAGGTGACTGCCGCCCGAATGTGCCCGCTCGACGGCTCGCAGTGCGAGTTCGGCAAGTTCAGGGGTCGGTACGGGTACCCCCGCCGGATACTCTCCCAACTCCTCGCGGTACCTGCCGGAGAGCAGGGCCGCCGCCGCCACTGCCGACACGCCCTCCGCGTACTCGACGTACTCCGTCTCCTCGGCAACCGAACGAACGGCGCGCTCGATCTCCGCCGCGACCTCCTCGGCGGGCAGCTCCCGCAGGTCGTCCACGAAGTCCAGAGCGGAATCGTCCTCGAACGGACCGGGGCCCCAGCTTCCCATGCCCTCCACCTCCACAACGCGCCGAACCGACGTGATCAAGTGTGAGCCACCGATGCCCTGGTCGTGGCGGAGCGGTCGCCGCCGCGCGGGCCTGACGGGGGATCAGGCCGTCCGGGCCGGGAGGCGGTCGGCGGTGCGGACGCGGTGGAGGTGGATCAGGAGGTCGTAGGCGCGGCCGAGGGCGAGGGTCGGGGCCGGGTCGGGGTGGTACTCGGAGCCGGCGTCGTAGGTGGGGCGGGCGGTGTCGAGCCATTGGCGGGCCGGGGTGGGGAGGGGGCGGAGGTCGAGGTAGTAGTCGCGGTGGCGGACCAGGTCGAGGAGGTGTTCGTTGCTGCCGGGGGCGGCGGCGGGGACGGTGACGGTCTTCCAGTCGTGGCTGCCGAGGGAGGAGTCCTTGGTGAGGAAGGAGCCGCCGGCGAAGGTGAAGCCGATCGCGCAGTAGTCGCGGCCGAGGGTGTCGCGGAGGAAGGCGCCCTGGGTCTTCGGGTACATGGCGGGGTCGGTGGCCAGGTAGCCGACGTGGCCGTTGTGCGCGGAGACGAGGACCCGGCCGCCGACCGTCCGCTGCCACCAGGCGGTGTTCTCCGCCATGGTGCGGTCGCGGAGCAGTTCGGCGGCGGTGACGGCGGCCGGGTCGGTGACGTCCAGGGAGAGGAACTCGAAGGTCCGGGCGATCACCCGGGCGTGCTGCTCGGCCCAGGCGCCGGCCTCGTCGCCGCCGGAGCGGGCGACGAGGGCCAGCGCCTCCGCGGCCCGGGCCGCGTCCGCCCGCCGTTCGGCGACCGGCCGCCCGAGGTAGGAGAAGGCGTCGTCCAGCGGGCGCAGCACGGCGTACAGCGCCTCCACCCTCGCGGCCGCCGAGGGCGCGGTACCCCGCACGTGGTCGAGCACCCGCCGGAAGACGTCGTCGCCCAGGCGGGGAGCGCCGATGTCGTCGCCCACGAAGCGCAGCGGCCGCCCGGGCCGCCGGAGGTTGTACGCCCGCATCCAGCCGATCAGGCTCGCGAACTCGGCCCGCTCCCACGGCGATCCGCCGAACTCCTCGTGGACCAGCCGCACCGCGTCGTCGTCGCGGCCGCCGCCCGTCTCGCCCCGTACGTAGGAGTCGATCCGCAGGCCGGAGGTCCAGCTCATCTCCAGGGCGAAGGTGGTGAAGCCCTTCTCCTCCACCAGGTGGCGGAACACCCGCTCCTTCATCGCGAAGAACTCGTGCGACCCGTGCGTCGCCTCACCGAGCCCGACCACCTTGGCGCCGCCGATCATCGCCCCGAGCGCCCGCAGGTCTCCCGTCCGTCCGCCCGGCTCGGTCGTGGTCAGCGGCTGGGCCCCGCGTTCCAGTGCCCGGACCAACCACCCATCCTCCACGCCCGCCGGCGCCGAGGCCGCCGCCGAGGCCGGGGTCCCCACCGCCAGCGCCCCCGCCCCCGCACCGGCCGCGACCAGCAACTGCCTCCGCCCGAGCCGCATCCCACGCTCCGTCATGCCGCACACCCTCCAGCCGTCGGCCCCGCCCCTCGGGACCGCTTGAACGATCTTGTCCCGGGGTCGCGTGCCACCGCCCTCCCGCTGTCCGCACTCTTCCGCCGGGGGTCACCCCCACCGCCGTCTGCCCTTCCGGACATCACCCTTGCCCGCGGTTTGTTCGAGCGGGCCCCACGGGTAGTCAGGGGCGGACCCAGAGGAGGCAGTTCCCGTGCAGCCGACCGCCCCCGCGCAGACCCCCAGGCACCCGCACCCGCCCGGCCTGGACACCCTCCGCCGCACACCGCACCGCGGCCTGGCCGCCATCCCCGACCCGGCCCACCGCGCGATGATCGCGAGCGTGCTGGACTCCGGGGCGATCGAGCGGGAGATCGCCCGCACCGACGCGTACGCCTTCGACCCGCCCCCGGACCTCGCCCAGGCCGACGCCGACGCGCGGACGCTGACCGCCGAGCTGGCGGCCTTCGGCGTCGCGCTGCCCGCCGCCACCGTCCGCCACATCACGCACATGCGCGCGCTGATGGTGCCCCTGGCCGACGCCGCACTGGCCCTCGCGGTGGACCGCGTCTGGGTGTTCACCACCAACACCGACGACGTCTGCTGCCGCGAGCCAGCCGCGGCGGCGGCCCTGCTGCGGGCCGGCCTGCTGCCGGGAGAGCCCGCCACCACCCCCGAGACCCGCTACGTCCGCCACATGTTCGAGCAGCTGGCGCCGCACTGCGAACCGACCGTGCTGGCCGTCCTCAAGAGCTTCTTCCACAACGCGCTCACCGGCCTCCTGATGGAGGCCGAGTTCCGCCCGGACGCCACCGACGGACTGGACAGCGACTTCGTCCGTGCCTACAACGGCTTCTCCCAGTTCTGGTTCGCCATGCTGCAGTTCACCGATCCCTGCCTGGACGCCGACCGCCACCGCGCGTTCTGGGCCGCCGCCTTGAGCTCCGGCGTGGACTTCCTCAACGACGTCAACGACGTGCTCTCCTGCTACAAGGAGGCGCTGGACACGCCGGACTTCCTGGCCGGCCGCCTCCACCGCCAGGCCGTGCGCGAGGGCGTCCCCTACCTCACCGTCCACCGCCGCGCCTCCGAGAGCGGCGAGGCCGCCCGCCACCGGATCCTCGACCTCGCCACCGAGGCCCAGCGCCCGCACCTCGACCGCTACCTGACCGGCTTCGCGTACTGGCACCTGCACTCCCCCCGCTACCGCTGGCGGGACCTCTTCCCCGGCCTGGAAGCCGACCCGGTACGCAAGATTGTGACGACAGAAGCGCATAACTGAAACAATCCAACGCAAGAATCTTGTGGACTCCCCTGTGGAGGCCCTACTGTCACGTGCCAATCCCCCTCCAGAGACAGGCACCTGATGGCCCGGAACCTCCGCAGGGCGGTCACACCGCTCTCCGCGACGCTGCTCCTGTTCAGCCCGCTGCTCGGCGGCACCGCCGACGCCGCCCCGGCGACCGCCCCGTCCCCCGTGCTCACCCGCGCCGGGCTGGCCCCCGCACTCACCGAGGGGCGCGGCGCCCGGGTCCCCTTCGCCGAGCAGGAGGCCGAGTCGGCCGTCACCACCGGCACCCGGATCGGGCCCGACCGCACCGCCTACACGCTGCCCTCCGAGGCCAGCGGCCGGCAGGCGGTGAAGCTGACCCCGGGTCAGTACGTGGAGTTCACCCTCCCTGCGGCGGCCGACGCGATCACCGTCCGCTACAGCATCCCGGACGCGCCCCGGGGCGGCGGCATCACCAGCCCGCTGGACGTCACCGTCAACGGCAAGGACCGCCGCACCATGACGCTGACCTCCGAGTACTCCTGGCTCTACAACCAGTACCCGTTCTCCAACGACCCGCAGGCCGAACTCCTGCACCCCGACTGGTGGATCACCGAGTGCGGCTGCGTCCCGGCCGCCACCACCCCGGCTCCGGTGGTCGACAAGCCGTTCCGGCCCAGCCACTTCTACGACGAGCAGCGACTGCTGCTCGGCAAGCGGTACAAGGCCGGCGACGTGGTCCGCCTGACCGTCCCCCGCACCGCGAACGCCGCCGAGTGGACCGTCGTCGACCTGCTGGACTCCCAACTGGTCGGCGCCCCGCACGTCGAAGCCTTCGCCGCCAACGTGCTGGCCTTCGGCGCCGACCCGACCGGCCGCCGCGACTCGGCGCCCGCGATCGAGCGCGCCATCGCCTTCGCCCAGCGCAGCCGCCTCAAGGTCTACCTGCCGCCGGGCACCTACCAGGTCAACCGGCACATCACCGTGGACGACGTCACCATCGTCGGCGCCGGCAGCTGGTACACCGTGCTGAAGGGGCGTCAGACCACCCTCCCGCAGCCCGCCCCGGACGGCTCGGTGCACACCGGTGTCGGCCTGTACGGCAAGAGCGCCGCCGAGGGCGGCAGCCGCAACGTGCACCTGTCCGGCTTCGCGATCGAGGGCGACGTCCGCGAGCGGATCGACACCGACCAGGTCAACGCGATCGGCGGCGCGCTCAGCGACTCCACCGTCTCCGGCCTCTACCTGCACCACACCAAGGTCGGACTCTGGCTGGACGGCCCGATGGCCCGGCTGAAGGTGACCGGGAACGTCATCGCCGACCAGATCGCCGACGGCCTCAACTTCCACACCGCCGTGACGGACTCCGTGGTCGCCGACAACTTCGTCCGCAACACCGGCGACGACGGCCTGGCGATGTGGTCGGAGAAGACCGCGAACGCGCGCAACGTCTTCGACCACAACACGGTGCAGTCCCCCGTCCTCGCCAACGGCATCGCGATCTACGGCGGCACGGACACCACCCTCTCGAACAACCTGGTCGCCGACCCGGTCCGCGAGGGCAGCGCCATCCACGCGGGCTCGCGGTTCGGCGCCGAGCCCTTCGCCGGGCAGCTGCTGATCACCGACAACACCACGGTGCGCGGCGGCACGTACGAGCTGAACTGGAAGATCGGGCTGGGCGCGATCTGGTTCTACGCCCTGGACCGCTCGATCTCCGCCGACGTCCGGGTCACCGGTGACCACCTGCTGGACTCCACCTACAACGCCCTGATGCTGGTCTCCGACTGGCCGGTCAAGGACCAGGTCTCCATCGACGGCCTGAAGTTCAAGGACCTGCGGATCGACGGCACCGGCACCTCCGTGCTCAGCGCCCGGGCCGCCGGCTCGGCCACCTTCGAGAACGTGGACGCCCGCAACGTCGGGGCGGTCGGCGTCAACAACTGCGGCACCTTCCACTTCACCCCGGCCGGCTCCGAGTTCGCCCTCACCGACCTCGGCGGCAACGACGGCGGCGGCACCACCGGCCCCTGGCTCGCCCCCTGGGAGCTGCCGAACACGATCACCTGCGACGACCGCCCGCCGGTGGTCACCCCGCCGGCTCCGTCCCCCTGGGGCTGAGCCCGCACCCAGCGCCGCGTCCGGGACCCCCACCCCGGGCGCGGCGCCTCGCCCGTTCCGGGCCCGGTCGGTTAGGTTCGGACACCATGAGCACCACCATCTGGACCACCCGCGCCGAGACCGCGGCCGACGCCGACGCCGTCCGCGCGATCAACCTGGCCGCCTTCGACACCCCGGGCGAGGCCGACCTGGTCGACGCCCTGCGCGCCGACCCCACCGCCTGGATCGACGGTCTCTCCCTGGTCGCCGTCGACGAGGAGGACCGCCCGGTCGGGCACGCCCTGCTGACCCGCTGTCACATCGACGGGACCCCGGCCCTCGCCCTGGCCCCCTGCGCGGTGCTCCCCTCCCACCAGCGCACCGGCGCCGGAGCCGCCGCGATCCGCGCCGCCCTCCGCGCGGCCGCCGCCCTGGGCGAGCGCCACGTCGTGGTCCTCGGCCACCCCACCTACTACCCGCGCTTCGGCTTCGAGCGCGCCTCCCAGCACGGCATCAAGCTCTCCATCGAGGTCCCCGACGAGGCCCTGATGGCCCTCGCCCTCACCCCGGGTGACCCACTGCCCTCCGGCCTGGTCCACTACCCGGCGGCCTTCGGCATCTGAGGCACCGGACAGAGCCCGGCGGGGGTCGGCGGGGGTCGGCGGCTCGCGGCGCGGGCGCGCGGCGAGCCGCCGGCCCCCGGTGGTGCTCAGCGCATCAACCGCTCGGCGTCCGAGAGCAGTTCGACCACCCGCAGGCCGAAGGCCGCGTCGCAGGGGTGCGCGGTGCCGTCCGCCGCCGAGCGCAGCAGCGCCGAGACCGAGCGGGCGTAGGCCTCCTGCGGGCTCTCGTGGCGCTCGGGCATCAGGAAGCGGCCGGCCTCGCCGCGCAGCTCCAGGACCACGCCCTCCACCGCACCCGCGACCGGCATGGTCAGACTGAGCGTCAGGTTGCTCAGGGCACCGGCGGCGTGACGGATCACCAGGTGGACGGTGTCCAGGGGGCCGGTGGACGCCGAGACCACCTCGCCGTCGCCGAGGACCGGGAGGAGCACCGAGAGGGCGTGCGGGCCGACGTCCCAGAGGGCGCCCTTCTCCCGCCGCCAGGGCGAGTCCGCGTACGGGCTGCCGCTGCCGGGGGCGAAGACCGAGCCGAACCACTCCGCGCGGGCGGTGAACCAGCCGTCGCGGGCGCCCTGTTCGCCGAGCCAGTCGGCGATGTCGGGGTGGTAGCGCAGGGTGAAGAAGACCACGGAGGCGACCTTGGCGCGCTCGGCGGCCCCGACCACCGCCCGCGCCTGGTCGACCGTCAGGGCGACGGGCTTGTCGAGCAGCAGGTGCTTGCCGGCCTCGGCGGCCCGCACGGCGTACTCGGCCTGGACGGCCGGCGGCAGCGCGATGGAGACCGCGTCCACCGAGGCGAGCAGCTCGTCGACGTCCTCGAAGACCGGCACGCCGTACGGCTGCGCCAGCTCGGCCGCCGCGGCGGGGCGCCGGCCCCAGACACCGGCGAACTCCACCTCGGGGTGCCCGGCCAGGGCCGGGGCGTGCACCCGCTGCGCCCAGGGGCCGGTGCCCAGCAGTCCTATCCGCACGGCGGTCACCGCTCGACCCGGATCAGGGTGAAGCCGTCGTAGCCCTTGACGCCGACGGTCTGCACGGAGGTGGCGGTGACCCGGGGTTCGGCGGCCAGCTGCTCGTGCAGGCGGCGGGTGCCGAGCACGGCCGGGTCGGTGGAGTCCGCGTCGGCGACGGCGCCGCCGCGCACCACGTTGTCGACCACGATCAGGGTGCCGGGGCGGGAGTGGTCGACGGCCCAGGCGACGTAGTCGGGGTTGCTCACCTTGTCGGCGTCGATGAAGAAGAAGTCGAAGGGCTCGACGCCCTCCGCCGCCAGCTCGGCCAGGGTGTCGGCGGCCCGGCCGAGCCGGACCTCCACCCGCTTCGCCAGCCCGGCCCGTTCGAGGTTGCCCCGGGCCACCTCGGCGTGCGCGGGGTCGAGCTCCAGGGTGAGCATCCGCCCGTCCTCGGGCAGCGCCCGGCCCAGCCAGATGGCGCTGTAACCGCCGAGGGTGCCGACCTCCAGGATCCGCTTCGCCCCGATCGAGCGGGCGAACAGCTGCAGCATCCGCCCCTGGTTCGGCGCCACCGCGATCTGCGGCAGCCCGGCCGCGTCGGCGGCCGCCTGGGCCGCCGTCAGCTCCGGGTCGTCACCGATCAGGGTCTCGCTGAAGTACTCGTCCACCCTGGTCCACTGGTCCTGGCCCACCGGGTCCTCCTAGGTCGTCGACTGATCGTCAGCCTAGTACCGCCGGGAACGCCGACCGCCGGAACGCCGACCGCCGGGCCCGACGAACGGGACCCGGCGGTCGGGGAGGGGGCTGACGGTCAGTCGGCGCTGGCCACCGGCTCCGGGGCGGGGGTGCCGCCGCTGGTCTCGGGGTGGGCGGCGCGGTTCTTGGCGGCGCGGCGCTTCAGGACCAGTGCCGAGCCGGCCCCGAACAGGGCGGCCACGATCAGGCCGACCCAGGAGAAGGACTTCAGCCAGTGCTCGGCGACCTTGCCGACCGTGTAGATCAGCCAGGTGGTGCCGCCGGCCCAGACGATGCCGCCGAGCACGTTGGCGATCAGGAACCTCCAGTACGGCATCTTCAGGGCGCCGGCCAGCGGGCCGGCGAAGATCCGCAGCAGGGCGATGAAGCGGCCGAAGAAGACCGCCCACATGCCCCACTTCTGGAACGAGCGCTCGGCGGTGGCCAGGTGGTCGGGCCCGAAGTGCTTGGGGAACCTCCTCCCGACCTTCTCGAACAGCGGCTTGCCGCCCTTGCGCCCGATCGAGTACCCGATCGAGTCGCCGACGATCGCGCCGACGATCGCGCAGATCGCCACGCCCCAGGGATTGACCACACCACTGGCGGCCAGCACCGAGGCGGTCACCAGGGCGATCTCGCCGGGCAGCGGGATGCCCAGGCTCTCCAACAGGATGATCACTCCGACCAGGGCGTAGACCGCGTTGGGCGGCACGCTCTCCAGCCATACGTCAAGGTGCAAGGTCGGTATCCCTCCGTGGGCGGGCAGCACCCGGTGGGCGGTGCCGAAGAAAGTCGTGGGCAGCCTAACCCGGCCCGTCCCCCGGGTACTCCCACGTACGGGAGCCCCCGGCGGTTCCCGCCCCCGCCGACCCTCCGCCCGGACGGTCCGTCAGCCCCGACCCAGCAGCCCCGACCCAGCAGCTCCGGCCCAGCAGCTCCGTCAGCCCCGGCCGAGCAGCTCCGGCAGGCCGACCGAGCCGACGATCCGGGCCCGCCGGTCCGGCAGGTCCAGCGCCAGCACCCGGAACAGCCAGGCGTGCCGGGCGGCCAGCGGCACCGTCCGCGGATCGCGCAGCAGCTCACGGCCGCCGACCGACCAGGGCATCGGCGGCACCCGGTACCCGGCCCGCCGGGAGACGCCCCGCAGGGTGGCCCGGCTGAACCAGTGCGGGATCGAGTCGAAGACCAGCGTCCCGCCCGGGAAATGCTCGGCGCAGCGGTCGAAGAGCTCGCCCACCTCGCCGGGACGCAGGTACATCAGCAGGCCCTGGGCGACGACCATCACGCCGTGTTCGGGGTCCACCTCGTCCAGCCAGGCCGGGTCGGTGGCCGAGCAGGGCAGCAGCCGCTGCCGGGGCCCGGGCGGGAGCAGCCGGGCGCGCAGTTCGACCGCCTCCGGCAGGTCGACCGAGAGCCAGCGGGCCCGGCCGTTGTCGACCCGCCAGTACTGGGTCTCCAGGCCGTCGCCGAGGCAGACCACGGTGCCGCGCGGACTGCGCCGCAGGAAGTCGGCGACCTCGCCGTCGACCAGCTCGACCCGGCGCCGCTGCATCCGGCTGCCCAGGCCCTGGCCGCTGCCGAAGCGCTCGGCGAAGGGGAAGTCCAACCGCTCGGTGAGTTCCACGGCCTTGGGGTCGTGGAAGGCGGTGCCGGGCTGACGGGCCGCCACCGCGCGGTGGTGGAGGGTCCACAGCGCGGTCTCCGGGATCGCGGAGAGCTGTTCCATCTCCTCAGGGTGCCGCATCCGGCCCGCACCGACGGGCCGACACCACGGGCGGCTGACGGCCGGTCAGCCGACCCGGCACGGCTCCGCCGGAGGAAGCCGCCTCCTTCGGGCCCGTCCTTCCGACCGCCCGCCGGCGCGCCCCCGAGCGAGCCGCCCCGCCGACGTCACGCGGCTGCGCCGGCCCCGGCCGCCACCTCCGACCCGGCCGCCCGACGGTCCGTCAGGACGAGCCGAGCGAGCCGACCGGCCGCCCCGTCAGCCGATGCTGAAGGCCCCCTCGGGCGGGGGCGGCGAGTCGGTGGCGTCCGCGTCCGTGACCGGGGCGGTGCGGCCGACCAGGCGAGTCAGTTCGTCCTGGGGGCAGAGCCGGGCCGGGAAGACGTCGGCGGCCAGCCGCCGGGTCAGTTCGGCCTCGGGCAGCGGCCGGTCGGAGCCGATCAGCAGGACGTTGCCGTAGCGGCGTCCACGCAGCACGGAGGGCTCGGCGGCCAGGCAGACGTGCGGGAAGACCGCGCGCAGGGTGGCCGCCTGGGCCCTGGCGAAGGCCAGCGGCGGGCCGTCGGCGAGGTTGGCGGCGTAGCAGCCGCCGGGGGCCAGGGCGGCGGCGGCCAGCCGGACGAACTCGACCGAGGTGAGCCGGGCGGGGGTGCGGGAGCCGTGGAAGACGTCCGCCACCACCACGTCGGCGGCGCCCGGGGCGGCTGCGGCGAGCGCCTCGCGGGCGTCGCCGACGGTCACCTCGATCGAGGCGGGCCAGGGCAGCTGACTGCCGATCAGCTCCACCAGCGGGCCGTCCACCTCCACCACCCGCTGCGTCGAGCCGGGCCGGGTGGCGTCCAGGTAGCGGGGCAGGGTGAGGGCTCCGCCGCCCAGGTGCAGGGCGGTGAGGGGCTCACCGGCGGGGGCGAGGGCGTCCAGCAGGTGGGCGATCCGCTGGGTGTACTCGAACTCGAGGTGGCCCGGGTCGGCCAGGTCGACGTACGACTGCGGGGTGCCGTCCAGGGTGAGCAGCCAGCCCTGCTCGTGGTCCAGGTCGGGCATCAGCTTGGCCCGGCCGAGGTCGGTGACCCGCTCGACCGGCAGCCGCTCCTCCCCGGTCACCAGGCTCACGCCTGCACCGCGTCGTCGGCCGGGAGGTACGCGGCCAGCCAGCGGTCCAGCTCGGCGAAGACCCGCCCCCGGGCGGCCTCGCCGGAGAGCACCAGGTCGTGCATGCCGTCCGGGATCCGCACGGTGGTGACGTGCCGTCCGAGGCGGGGGGCGAGCGCGGAGATGTCGTCGGCGCGCAGCACGGCGTCGCTGCGGTGCAGCGCCGGGTCCCAGCGGGTGGTGCTGATTGAGGCGGTGGAGGCCATCAGCAGCACCGGGCAGTCGACCCGGAGCCCGGCCCGGACGGCGCGGTGGCCGCGCTGGATCGCGGCCAGCCAGCCGGCGTAGAGCGGGAAGCCCTCGGCGGGCTTGAGGGTGAGGTCGAAGTCCCAGCTGCCGCGGTGGTCGCGGTGCAGGCTGTGCACGTAGTGCGGGTTGAGCGAGCTGGGGAGCTTGCGGGTGGCGGAGGCCCGGCCGACGGCGTCGATCAGGGGGGCGCCGAGGGTGCGCACGGCGGGGGCGGCGGGCATGGAGAGGAAGGGGCTGTTGAGGAAGAGCCCGTCCACGACTCCGCGCCCGGCCCGCCGGGAGGCCCAGAGGGCGGTGATCAGGCCGCCGGTGGAGTGGCCGTTGACCAGCAGCCGCGTGTGGCCGTCCTGCTCCCGGACGATCCGGACCGCTTCGTCCAGCTCCTCGTCGTAGGCCGCCAGGTCGGTGATGAAGTTCGGCGACTGATGGGGCCTCAGGGAGCGGCCGTACTTGCGCAGGTCGAGTGCGTAGAAGGAGTACCCGAGCTCGGCGAAGTGGTCGGCCAGGTGGGTCTGGAAGAAGTAGTCCACGTAGCCGTGCACGTACAGCACCGCGCGCCGCGATCCGGGCAGCAGCCGGCGGACCAGGGTGGCGCTGACGGCGCCCTCCTCGTCGGCGGCCAGCGGCAGCTCGGCCGCCTCGTACGGGGCACCCAGCAAGGTGTCGGTCCGGAACTCCACGTCGTACCCGCTCCTGATCGGCCGTCGGTTCTACGCTCCGACCTTAGCGCCACCGTCCGGCCCGGTGGTGCGGCCCTCGCCGCGCGCCGGGCCCCTGGGGCGCGCGCTGCCGTACAAGCCTGTCGCACGGCGTGCGTCGTCACGAGAATGGGAGCCGAGGGGGCACGTGGACCGAGGAGTACCCACATGCCGGAGAGTCCGTTCGACAGCCTGGCCGCGATGTACGAGGAGTTCTCGGAGCTCCCCTTCCGCCGCCACTTGGAATTCCCCACCGTCACCGGTCTGATCGGCCCGCCGAGGGGCCTGCGCATCCTGGACCTCGGCTGCGGCAGCGGGGTCCACTGCCGCCACCTGGCCGCCCACGGCGCCGACGCCGTCACCGGTCTCGACCGGTCCGCCGGCATGATCGACCACGCCCGGCGCCGCGAGGAGCACGAACGCCACGGCATCCGCTACCTGCTGGGCGGCCTCCCGCCGGAGCTGGAGGGCACCTTCGACCTGGTGCTGTCCGTCTACGTCCTCCCGTACGCGAGCACCTACCCGGAGCTGCTGGCGCTCTGCCGCACCGCGGCCGACGCCCTTCGGCCCGGCGGTCGGTACGTCACCCTGCCCGTCAACCCCGGCTTCCACCCCGATCCGGAGCACTACGCCCGCTACGGGTTCCGGATGTACGCCGAGGGCCCGCGCGAGGACGGCGCCCCGGTCGGCCTCGACCTGCGGTTCGGGTCCCACGACGCCCATCTGACGGCCCGGTACTGGAGCGCGCCGACCCTGGAGCGGGCCCTGACCGGAGCCGGGTTCGGCGGGCACCGCTGGCACCCCCACCGCACCTCCCGGCAGGCCGCCGGGGACCCGTTCTACCAGCCCTACCTCGACGTCCCGCACGCCGCGGTGATCGAGACCGTCAAGGAGGCCGCGCACCGATGACCACCCGTCAGCAGCTGCGCGAGCGCAGCGACTTCCTGATCGAGCACGCCCGCTTCACCACCCTCGCCACCACCGGCCCCGACGGCACCGCCTGGGCCTCCACCGTCAACTACGTGCCGCTGCGCGACCCGCTGCGCCTGCTCTGGTACTCGCTGCGCCGCGCCCGCCACTCCCGCAACATCGAAGCCCGCCCGCAGGTGGCCGGCTCGCTCTTCCTCACCGGGCTGGAGAGCGCGCTCACCCTGGACGGGGCGCAGTTCACCGGCACCGCCGAGGCGGTCGGCCCGGACCGGCTCGAGGAGCTCAGCACCTGGTACTACGAACGGAACTTCCCCGACCCGGAGTCCCGGGCCCTGTTCGACCTCCCGCTCGCCGAGTTCACCGGGGACGGGCCGCGCCGCTTCTACCTCCTGACGGTCCGCCAGTGGTGGCTGCTGGACACCGAACAGTGGCTGGTCGACAAGAACGACCAGCGGATCGAGGTGCCGCTCGACCTGCTCACCCGCTCCGGCGGGCCGTCGTGAACCGCCCGGCCTTCGAGGTCCGGGTGCACACCGCGATCGAGGAGGTGGGCCCCGAGTGGGACGGGCTGATGGCGGCGGCCGGCGCCCCGGTCTTCTACCGGCGGCCGTTCCTGCGGGCCTTCGAGCGCCATCCGCTGCACCCGGTCGAGCGGACCGCCTACCTGCTGGTGCTGGACGACACCGGCACGCCGGCGGCGGGGCTGCCCGCCTACCTGCAACGCGGGGTGGACCCGATGCGGGTGATCGCCGACCACTTCCCCGCTAACGTCGGACGGACGGCCCTGCTCAGCCACGTCTGGCACTGCTTCGACACCGTGCTCCCGCAGCGCCCGGGCTCCGACGACGCCCCCACCCGCGCCGCCCTGGACGCGCTGCGGCGGCTCGCCGCCGAGTGGGGCGCGCAGCTCTGGGGCCTGGCCAACGTGGACGCGGCCACCCCGCTCGCCGCCCTCCTGACGGCCCGTGGGATGCACGCGGTCGACATCGACGTCGGCTGGGGCCTGGACACCTCCACCACCGGCGGGTACCCCGGCTACCTCACCGGCCTGCGGAGCATGCCGCGGCGCAACCTCGCCCGCGCGCTGCGGGCCGCCGACCGGGCGGGGCTGGCCGTCACCACCACCGCGACGGCCGGGGCCGACCTGGACGGCTTCGTCCGCCTGGCCCGGGCCACCGCCGCCAAGTTCGGGAACTCCGACTACTACCGCCCCGGCCTCTTCCAGGACTTCGTCCGGGCGCTCGGCGAGGACGTGCACGCGATCGAGCTGCGGATCGGGGACCGCCTGGTCGGCTCGGCCCTCGTCCTGACCGACGACACCCGGTACCACTGGTGGGTCTGCGGGTTCGTTCCGCTGGAGGAGTTCAGCCCGTTCTACGTCGCTTTCGCCCACGTCATGCAGGGCGGCTTCGCCTCCGGCCGCCCGTGGATCGAGCTCGGCCGGCGCAATCCGGACTTCAAACGCCGCTACGGGCTGACGCCCCGCTCGCTCCGGGCGTGGCTCGACGAGACCGGCTGACCATCGCCGACAGCGCCTCAGGAAGGGGTTCCCTCGGCCCCGGGCTTCCGGTGGCGCCGGCCGACGGTGCCCCGGAGGACCGACACGATGCCGAGGCCGGCGGCGCAGACCGGGACGGCGAGCAGGGCGCCGAGGATGCCGGCGATCCCGGAGCCGGCCACCACTGCGATCATGATGGTGGCGGGGTGCAGCTCGACGGTGCGGCTCTGGATGATCGGCTGGAGGACGTTGCCCTCGATCATCTGGACCGCGAGCACCACGCCGAGGGTCCAGATCGCGGTGCCCAGCCCGCCGTCGGCCAGGGCGACCAGGACGGCCACGGTGCCGGACAGGAAGGCGCCGACGAAGGGGATGTAGGCGCCCATGAAGACCAGCGCGCCGAGGCCGGGGGCACCGGGGACGTCGAGGATCAGCAGGCCGATGGTGATGAAGGTGGCGTCGATCAGGGCGATCAGGGTGGTGCCGCGCATGAAGCCGGCCATCGCGCTGAAGGCCTGCTGACCGCAGGCGATCACCAGCTCGGCCTGACGCTCCGGCAGCACGCCGCGCACCGCGTCCCCGGTGCGGTGACCGTCCCGGAGGAAGAAGAAGACCAGGGCGAGCGCCAGCACCCCGCCGGTGACCAGTTGGGTGAGCACGCCGATGCCGGAGAGCACCCCGTTGGCCAGCTGTCCCACCACCGTGCTGCCGGTGCCGGCCGCCGAGGAGAGGCCGGACTGGATCTTCTCCCCGGCCGGGCCCAGCCAGTCGGCGATCCGCTCGCCCGTCTCGCGCAGCGAGGCGGCGATCTGCGGGGCGCTGTGCACCAGGGAGTTGGTGAGCAGGGTGAGCACGGCGGCGACCGCCAGCACCAGCACCGCGCAGGTCAGGGCGGCGGCCAGGCCGCGCTTGACGCCGCGTCGGACCAGCCAGGGCATCACGGGGTAGAGCAGCGCGGTGGCCAGCAGCGAGAGGATCACCGGGATGGTGGCGGCGCGCAGGGCCACCAGGGCGTAGACGACCAGGGCGGCCACGGTGATGAACAGGACCACCGCCACCGACCAGGCGGCGGCCGCCCGGACGGTCGGCGGGAGCATCAGGTAGGGCGGCCGGAAGTCCTCGGGCGGCCGCTCCGCCTCGGTACCGGGCTCCACTGCCATGCCGCCGCCTCCCGCCACCCGTGCCTGATCCGTCCATCTGATCACAGGATCTGACGGAATGTCCGGATCGGCGGCCGGCTACCGCGCGCCGTCCACCACCCTGCGCAACAGCCCGATGCGGTTGCTGGTCACGGAGGCCACCCCGAGGGCCAGCAGCCGGACCATGGTGCGGCGGCGGTCGGCGGTCCAGGTGCTGACGGCCAGTCCGCTGTCCGCGGCGGCCCGGACGTAGTCCGCGTCCAGCAGGCCGAACGGCGGGTTGAGGTAGCGCGGGCGCAGGTCGGCCAGCAGGGTGGCGGCGGGCTGCTGCGGGAGCTTCCAGGTCAGCGCCAGCTCGGCCGCCGGGTCGAGCGCACGGACGGCCAGCATCGCGGACGCCGGCCCGCACCAGCCGGTGGAGCGCTCGGCTCCCAGCCCGCGCACCACCTCGTGCGCGGCGGCGGCCGGGCCCGGGCCGTCCAGATCGAGCAGCATCCGGGCGCCGGGGTACGCGGCGGCGGCCTTCAGTGCCTCGGCCAGGGTCGGGACCCGCATCCCCGGCGCACCGATCTCCTCCAGCTGGGCGAGGGTGACGGAGCCGATCGGGCGCTGGTCCTCCCAGAGCCGGCGCAGCGTCAGGTCGTGCAGCAGCACCGGGACGCCGTCGCGGGTGAGCTGGACGTCGACCTCCACCGCGTCGGCCCCGGCGGCGAAGGCCGACTCGACGGAGGGCAGGGTGTTCTCGCGGAAGCGGTACGGGTCGCCCCGGTGGGCGACGGCGAGGGCACGGGCGACGGCCATCAACCGCGCTCCACCACGACGTTGGTGGACTTGATCACCGCGGTGGCCCGAGCCCCGGGCACCAGCCGCAGTTCCTCGGCGGACTCCCGGCTGATCAGCGAGACCACCCGGAACGGCCCGGCCTGGATCTCCACCTGGGCGGCCACGTCGCCGAGCAGCACCTCGGTCACGATGCCGGGGAAGCGGTTGCGCGCGGAGGACGGGCGGCCCTCCGCCTCGGCGTTCTCCGGCTTGGCCAACTCGCGGGCGAAGGCCGCCAGTTCGGCGCCGCCGATGATCCGGTGACCGTGCTCGTCCCGCTCCGCCGCCACCCGCCCGGCATCGACCCAGCGGCGCACCGTGTCGGTGCTGACGCCGAGCAGCGCGGCGGCCTCGCCGATGCGGTAGGGGTGGACCGGCCGGTCGGCCATGCGGGGCTCCTGACACGAGGGTGGGCAGTACCGGGATCATCCTGCCGCATCCGGGGCGGCGTCAGGTAACGGCCAGTCAGGGTTTTACCGGGCTTAAACTGGACAGAACGGTCAGTGGAACCCGAGCGATCCAGGAGCAGCAGAGCATGGCACCCGAGCCCGTCCCGTTCGCCTTCATAGCCGAGGCGGAGCGCTACCAGAGCAACGTCACCCCGCCGGAGCCCGAGCCGCGCTCGGTCCGCCGGGTGCTGGGCGGGCTGCTGGTGACGGTCGTGGTGGTCGCGGGCCTGCTCGCCGCCGTCGCCCTGGGCATGCCGGCCCTGCGCTCCCCCGCCGCCTGACCCCCGGCCCGGCCCCGCAGCCTCGTCCCCTGAACCCGCGTCAGACCCGGGTTGCGGTCAGGGCTCGCCGAAGAAGTCGCGGCGGACCGCGTCGCCGGCGGTGAGCACCGCGCCCGCGAGGACGGCGCCGCCCCCGGCCGCACCGGGCCGCACCTCGGTGGTGAACGGGCACAGGCCCGCCAGCCGACGTTCCACCAGCGCCGCCAGCTCGGCCCCGCCGGCCCGGCCGAGCTCCCCGCCGAGCACCACGCAGCCCGGGTCGAGCACCACGCAGACCGCCGCCACCCCGATCGCGATCCGTTCGGCCAGCTCCGTCAGGAAGGCCGACTCCGCGGACCCGCCGGCCCCCGCGGCCCCACCCGCCTCCACGGCGGACCGCAGCACGCCCTCGGCCTGCTCCACCGGGCCGCCCGGCGGCACGGTCAGCCCGTGCTCCCGGGCCAGTTCGCAGACCGCGCGGCTGCTGACCGTGGAGTCGAAGCCGTTGTCGCAGCCGTCGGCGGTGGGCAGCCCGCCGGTGCCGGGCACCGGCAGGAAGCCGATCTCCCCGGTGCCGCCGGAGGCACCCCGGCGCAGCCGGCCGCCGAGCACCACCGAGGCGCCGGTGCCGTGGCCTAGCCAGAACAGCACGAAGTCCTCGCGCCCCTGGGCGGCGCCGATCCGGTGCTCGGCGATCCCGGCCAGGTTGACCTCGTTCTCCAGCAGCACCTCGGTCTCCGGCTGGGCCCGCAGGCCGGCCAGCAGTTCGGCGTGCCAGCGCGGCAGTTGGCCGGAGTTGTGCAGCTCCCCGGTGGCCGGGTCCACCACCCCGGGGGCACCGACCGCGACGGTGTGCAGCCGCCGCACCCCGGCCCCGGCGCAGGCCTCCGCCAGCGCCTTCAACGTACGGCCCGTCAGGTCCGCCCCGTGCTCCGGCCCGGCCGACACCTCGGCGGTGGCCACCGTACGGCCCGTCAGGTCGGCCACCACCAGGGTGACCCCGGTGGCCCGGACGTCGATCCCGGCCAGGTGGGCCCGGTCGGCGACCAGGGCGTAGAGCCGGGCGTTCGGCCCGCGGCGCTGCTCGCCGCTCTCCCCCGCCACCGTGACCAGGCCGCCGCGCTGGAGCCGCTCCAGCAGGTCGGCGACGGTCGGCCGGGAGAGGCCGGTCAGACCGCGCAGCTCGGTGGCGGTGAGCGGCCCCTGGGCCAGCAGCAGGTCGAGCGCCAGGCGGTCGTTGATGGCGCGGGCGGTGCTCGGCGTGGCCGTGCGCGCGATGGTCATGGGACCGCATCCTTCCAGAGCTATCTATCAGGTTCCCTTCCTGATAGCTTATCGCCCTGCCACCACCCGCTCGTTCCGTCAGTCCTAAGGGGGACGCCTCACCATGGAGACCATGGAGTCCGGTCAGCAGGTCCGCCGCGCCAGGGTGCGGATCGCCCTGGTCTTCGCCGTGCACGGTGCCGTCACCGGCAGCTTCGTCAGCCGCATCCCGTGGCTCCAGGACCACCTCGACCTGAGCCCCGGTCAGCTCGGTCTGGCCCTGGTCGCCCCGGCGGTCGGCGCCTCGCTCGCCATGCCGCTGGCCGGCCGGATCGTGCACCGGTACGGGGCCCTCGCGGCCGTCCGCTGGCTGCTGGTGCTCTGGTGCCTGTCGCTGGCGCTGCCCGCGACGGCCGTCAACCTGCCGACGCTCTTCCTGGCCCTGCTGGTCTACGGCGGCACCTCCGGCATGTCGGACGTGGCGATGAACGCCCAGGGCGTCGAGGTGGAGCAGCGCTACGGACGCTCCATCATGTCCGGCCTGCACGGCATGTGGAGCGCCGGCGGCCTGCTGGCCTCCGGCTTCGGCGTGCTCGCGGCGCACCAGCAGTTCGACGCCCGGATCCAGCTGGCGCTCACCGCACTGGTACTGGCGGCCGCCGGGTACGCGGTCTGCGGCGGACTGCTCGACGTCCGTCCCGCTCCCGGCGCCGAGGAGCCGCCGCGCTTCGCGCTGCCGCCGCGTTCGGCCCTCGCGATCGGGCTGGTCGGCTTCTGCGCGGTGTTCGCCGAGGGCGCCTCGATGGACTGGAGCGGCGTCTACCTGCGGGACGTCACCGGCGCCTCCCCCAGCGTGGCGGCCGCCTGCTACACCGCCTTCGCGGCGACCATGACGGTGGCGCGGCTGCTCGGGGACCTGCTGGTGCAGCGCCTCGGCGCGGTGCGCTCGGTCCGCGTCGGCGGTTCGCTGGCCACGGCCGGCGGGCTGCTGGTGATCGCCACCGACTCGGCGTGGGCCGCCATCCCGGGCTTCGCGCTGATCGGCATCGGCATCGCGGTCGTGGTCCCGCTCGCCTTCGCCGCGGCCGGCCGCGCCGGCGGTGACCCGAGCCGCTCCATCGCGGGCGTCGCCACCATCACCTACACCTCCGGCCTGGTCGCCCCGGCGATCGTCGGCGGCATCGCCCAGGCCAGCTCGCTGACCGTCTCCTTCACCGTGGTCACCGCACTCACCGCCGCGATGGTGCTCGGCGCGGGGGCGCTGCGCCAGAACCGCCCGTCCGACAAGGTGGCCGGCACCGTCCCGAACGACAGCGTCACCACTCGCTGACCCCCTGCCCGTGCGCGGACACGAGTCGGCCCCTCCCGGATGCAGCCAGGAGGGGCCGACGGCTTCTGGGCCGCGCTCCGGGGAGCGGGCGCCGGTCCTGCGTCCGGCTGACGGCGGGTCAGCGGCGGACGGCGAGCAGCAGTCCGCCGGCCCAGTCGAGCCGGACGCTGCGGAAGTCGGGGCGCGCCGCGAGCTCCGCGAGCAGCGCGTCCACGGCCTCCTGGTGTCCGGCCGGCCAGCCGGGCTGCGGCAGCAGGTCGTCGATCAGGTAGCAGCCGCCGGGGGCGACCAGTTCCAGGGCCCGGTCGAGGTGGGTGAACTTCCCCGGCCAGGTGTCCGCGAAGACCAGGTCGAAGAGCGGCCCCTGGTACTCCGTCAGCCAGGCGCCGCCGTCGGCCCGGACGAAGGAGACCCGGCTGTCCGCCGCGAACTGCTCGCGCGCCACCGCCTGCAGCTCCTCGTCCAGCTCCACCGTCACCAGTGACGCCTTCTCGTCCATCCCGTCCAGCAGCCAGGCGGTGCCTTCTCCGACCCCGGTGCCGAGCTCCAGCAGGCGCCCACCCGGGCGGGCGGCGGCCAGCGTCGCGAGCAGCGCCCCGGTCCGTGCCTCGCTCGACATGGTGAACCCGGCTCGGTGGGCGGCCTCCCGCAACGCGGCCAGGGACACGGGCAGTTCTGTCGGTTCGTCATCCATCGGGCGATGATCACCGCTCCACCACGGCCGGCACAAGCAGTTTCCGAGCCCACCGCGGCGACGTACCCAGGGGCTGTCTCCTTGGTGGGGTCGGATCAGGCCGCGTCGTCGGGGTGCGTGCCTCGGCGGCGCCGAGGAGGGAGTCCATGCGGAGCATCGGCGACCGACGAGAAGCCGGCGAGGTGCGTGCCCCGGCGGCGCGGACCCGGCCCCATCAAGGAGACCGCCCCTAGGGCATCCGACGGTCCAGGCGCAGGCGCTCGCCGTCGCCCGCCCGGATCGGGCAGTCCGGCATCGGACACCCGCACTCGCCGAAGGACAGTGCGGCGCCGGAGACGTACTCGGCCCGGTCGAAGTCCCGGCGGCTGCCGTACTCACCCCGGACCTGCATCCGCTCGGCCACCCGCTCCGTCAACTCACCCATCGCCGACCTCCGTTGTCGCGCACTGCCTCGTTGTCCTGCCGACCGGGAAGTCGATCGACTAGCTTGGTAACAGGATCGACACGGAGAGCTACCAAGGCCAGAGGTGACGATCCAACAACCGATCCGACAGACCGGGGGACCCTGCACCGATGCCCAGTCCGCGTGAGCTCGACCCGTCCGAATCCATGCTGGCGCTCTTCGGTTCGGAGCTGCGCGACCACCGCACCAAGGCCCGGCTCAGCCAGGAGGGCCTCGGTGATCTCCTCGGCTACACCGGGTCGTTGATCGGCCAGATCGAGACCGGCCGGCGCACGCCGACCCGGGAGTTCGCCGAACGGGTCGACGCCACCCTCGACGCGGCCGGGATCTTCTCGAAGCTCTGGCCGCACGTGACCCGCGGCCAGTTCCCCAGCTTCTTCAAGTCGTACGCCGAACTCGAGCCCCGGGCCTGCCAGATGCTGGAGTACGGCGGGGACCTGATCCCCGGGCTCGGTCAGACCGAGGGGTACATGCGTGCAGTATTCGAAGCCGGATTGCCCCTGGCCCGACCGGAACTGATCGAGGAGAAGGTCGCAGCGCGCCTGGGACGACAACAACTGCTCACCGGTCCAACACGTCCGCTGTTGTGGTGGCTTCTTTCGGAAAATGCCATTCGTCGACCGGTGGGCGGTTTTGACACGATGGCTGATCAGTTGACGAAGCTGCTTGGCCTGGTCCGGTCAAGAATGGTGGTGATCCAGGTACTGGAGACGTCCCGTGGGGCGCATGCGTTGCTGGAGGGTTCGATGACGCTAATGTCCTTCACCGACGGCACCCCGGACACGGGGTACGTCGAGGCGCCGCATACCGGTGTGCTGGTCGAAAACCCCGACCGGGTAAGGGAGTTGAGACTCTCCTACGACCTGGCTCGGGCCGACGCACTCTCACCCGAAGCGTCGCTGAACCTCGTTGAAAAGGTAGCTAAGGAGCACCAGAACCATGCTGACGAACAGCGAGCTGAACCGAGCTGACTGGCAGTCGTCGAGCTACAGCGGGGCGTCCGGCGGCAACTGCGTGCAGCCGGCCCTCAACCTCTCCGCCGCACACGGCGTCGTCCCGGTCCGCGACTCCAAGGACCCGCAGGGCCCGCACCTGGAGTTCGGCACCGCAGCTTGGGCCGCGTTCGCCACCTGGGCCGCGGGCTTCGAGGTCTGATCCAGGCCCTCCGGGGTCTGATCGAGGCCCTTCGAGGTCCGGTCCAGGCCTGAGCCCCACCCCCCACACCGACCCGCCCCCGGGTCCTGGCCGTCGATCCGGACGACGGCCCGGCTACCCTCGGGGCCATGAACCACGCAGCTCCGCCCGCCCCACCCGTCCTCCGCAACCCCGTCGGCGCCCACGTACCGGTGGCCGGCCGCGGACTGGTCGGCACCGGGCTGGCGTACGCGGAGCGGGTCGGCGCCGAGGCCGTGCAGGTCTTCGTCGCCAACCCGCGCGGCTGGGCCACGCCGTCCGGCGACCCGGCCCGCGACGAGGAGTTCAGGGCGGCGTGCGCGGAGTCCGGCATCCCGGCCTACGTGCACGCGCCCTACCTGATCAACTTCGGCTCGGACAGCACCGCGACCCGGGAGCGCTCGGCCGACTCCCTGCGCCACTCGCTGAGCCGGGGTCACCGGATCGGTGCCCTCGGCGTGGTGGTGCACACCGGCTCCGCCGTCGGGCAGGAACCGGGCGGCGGCTCCCGGTACGCGGCCGCGATGCGCCAGGTGCGCGAGGACGTCCGTCCCCTGCTGGACGAGCTCGACGCGCTCGGCGAGGACGCACCCTGGCTGCTGCTGGAGCCCACCGCCGGGCAGGGCAGCTCGCTCTGCTCCCGGATGGAGGACCTGGCCGCCTACGTCGAGGCGCTGGACCACCACCCCAAGGTGGGGGTGTGCCTCGACACCTGCCACGCCTTCGCCGCCGGGCACGACCTGGCGGACCCCGAGGGCGTGGCCAAGACGCTGGACGCGCTCACCGCCGCAGCCGGCCCCGGCCGCCTGCGGCTGGTGCACGCCAACGACTCGATGGACGTGGTCGGAGCCCGCAAGGACCGCCACCAGAACATCGGCGCCGGACACATCGGCGCGGCCGCCTTCGCGGCGCTGCTCGCCCACCCCGCGACCGAGGGCGTCCCGTTCGTGATCGAGACCCCGGACGGACGCCACGACCCGGACCGGGTGGAGGGCGTTCGGCATGCCGCCGACATCGCTCTGCTCAAATCCCTGCGGAACACAAATCCCCTCGGAGAGAAGCAGTCTGACGATCAGTCAAACCACTCCAACGAGTGAGACTCGGCCCCCGCCGCCGGGGTAGGTCCCGGGCGACCGACGGCCCGGAGGGGCCGGGGAGGGGAACCCGAATGACCACGCGCACCGTGCTCGACCAGAAGCTCGACCGTTCCTTCGACATGTTGGACACCGACCGGGACGGGCACATCCGCGAAGAGGACCTGATCTCGCTGGCCTCGCGCCTGAGTTCGGCCTTCGACAGCCACTCGCTCAGCGTGGTGGCCCGCCTGGAGGGCGCCTTCGCCGCCCTCTGGGACATCGACCTGATCCCGATGGACACCGCCCACAAGGGCTCCATCGACCGCGAGGAGTGGCGGGCCGGGGTCCGCAAGGCCGTCGCCACCGACCGGGCCGGCTTCCTCGGGCGGATGAACACCATGCTCCGGGCCTGGCTGGAGCTGTGCGACACCGACGACGACGGGTGGCTCAGCCGCGAGCAGTTCATCACCATGTACGGCCGCACGCTGGGCCTGAAGCAGGAGAAGCTCGAGGTCGCCTTCACCATGCTCGACACCGACGGGGACGGCGCGATCAGCCTCAACCAGGTCTGCCACGCCGTCGAGGAGTACTACACCAGCGAGGAGGCGGACACCCCGGGGAACTGGCTGTTCGGCCCGCTGCGCTGACGCCCCGCCGCGCCGTGGTGGTGGAGCGGGGGGCACCACCACCACGGCGCGGCCGCCGGAACCGCACCCGTCTCAGGACGAGCGGTAGCGCTGGCTCGCACTCGTCCAGGCGTACACCCCGTCCACCAGCTGCCTGGTCCCCTCCAGGTACCAGCGGGCACCCGGGTGACGCAGCACCAGCCCGCTGCGCAGCAGCTCGCTCTCGGCCCGCAGCCCCGCCGTCCGGTCCGCCACCACCCGCCGGGCCGTCTCCCGGCTCAGCCCGAACTCCCGGCGCAGCAGCGTGACGGTGTTGAACCCGTTGCCCTGCCTCTCCTCCCGCTCCAGCGAGAACAGGTCGTTGATCAGCGTGGCCGCGTCGGCGGTCTGCGCGCGCAGCCGTCTCCAGTCCGCCCGCAGGCAGAGCCCGCGGGGCAGTTCGCGGTCGGCCACCCGCTCCAGCAGGTTCATGAACGGGTAGAGGCAGCTGGCGTGCCGGCGCATCAGCACGGCCGGCAGCCCGCCGGGCAGGGTGCCCCGGCTGCGGTGCTCGGTCTCCGTGACGAAGGTGCGCAGACAGTCGGCCCAGTCCCGGGCCGCGCGCCTGCGCCAGCGGCGGCTGCGCCCCAGGCACTGGCGGTACCAGAGCTCCGTCCACGCCCCGAGCAGGGCGTCGCCCCGGTCGGCCGGGGGCAGCAGCGGCACCCTCGGTCGGCCCGCGGCCCTGGTGACGGCGATCAGGCGGCCGGTGAACTCGCCCGCGCTGGGCGGGTGGTGGCCGATCGGTCCGTCGAAGTGGTCGTCCAGCAGGGTGAACCAGCCGAGCACGTCCAGCAGCAGCCGGCACTCCCGCGCGGGGGCTCCGGGGTAGCTGAGGTCGATCAACTCCGGTAGGCCGTAGGCCCGGTAGCGCTCCAGCCCGTGCCGGCGGATCAGTCCGTGCCGGAGCAGCCAGTCCTGGTGCCGGAGCTCCTCCTGACTGCGGGCCTCCAGCGCGGAGTTCACCGGCGTCCCGCCGGGGCGCCGCGCCGGGCCGGTCTCTCGAAGGCGGGCGCCTCGGCGGCGGGCCCCTCGGCGGCGGGAGCGCTCGCGGGTGCGGGCAGCAGACGGGCCGTCAGCCGTTCGGGCTTGAGCCGGACCCCCTGGGCCTGCACCGTCGTCCACACCACCTCGCGGGCCCTGGCCCCGGCCACCGGCCGCAGCCGCCAGGTCCGCAGCAGGGTGACCGCGACCACCGCCAGCTCCATCCAGGCGAAGGCCTCGCCGATGCAGCGGTGCTTGCCGGCGCCGAAGGGCAGGAAGGCGTGCCGTTCGGTGGAGAGCGGGCGGTCCGGGTCGAAGAGCAGCGGGTCGGTGTGGCGGGAGGGGTCGCGGTGCAGGGCGGTGAGGCTGTACAGGAGTTCGGCCCCGGCCGGGACGGTGTACGGGCCGAGCCGGACCTGTTCGGCGGCGGTGCGCATCAGGAAGGCGTTGGGGGCGTGCAGCCGGAGCACCTCGCGCAGCACCCGGCGCAGGTAGGGCAGCCGTTCGATCGTCTCGATGCTCAACTCCTCCCCGGGTCGCAGCTGTTGGTCGAGCTCGGCGAGCAGCTCGCGATGCACCTCGGGATGGTCGAGCAGCTCCTGGCAGAGCCAGCTGAGGGTGGTGGAGACCGTCTCGGTGCCGGCGCCGAACATGGCGATGGCCTCGGAGCGGACGGCGTGCTCGTCGAGCGGGCGGCCGGTGGTCGGGTCGGTGACGGTGCGCAGGAGGGCGAGCAGCGGTCCGGCCTCGTCGTCGGACGGGGTGCGGACGGCCTGGTCGACCACCCGGTTGAGCACCCGGACGGCGGCGGCGAAGCGGCGGTTGACCGGCAGCGGGAGGCGGGCCAGCGCCGGGTGCGGCCAGAGCGACTGGATGATCTGACCCTTCACCAGTTCGGGCAGGGCCCGGTGGAAGGCGCCGGTGTGGGCGGGGCGCAGCCGGGCACCGAAGAGGGCACCGGTGACGATCTCCAGCGCGAGGTGGTTCATCTCCCGGGCCACGTCCACGGTGCGGCCGGGCTGCCAGGCGCCGATCCGCTCCCGGGCCAGGCGTTCCACCAGCGGGACGTACCCGGCCACCCGCTCGGCGGTGAAGGCGGGTTGGAGCGAGCGCCGGCGGTCGCGGTGGGCGGTTCCCTCGCTCATCAGCAGGCCGTCGCCGAAGGCGTCCCGCAGGGTCTGCTGCACGGCGCCGCGCGGGCAGGTGCGGGCCAGCGGGGTGAGCAGGGCGTGCACCAGGGCGGGGCTGGTGACCACGTGGACGGTGCGCGGGCCGAGGCCGATCCGGACCACCTCCCCGGTGCGGGAGAGCGAGCCGAGGAAGCCGAGCGGGTCGCGGAGCAGGGCCGGTGCGTGGCCGAGTCCGGGGAGTCTCCCCGGTGCGAAGGGGACGGGTGGCACGGACATGCGGATCGCCTCGCTCTCGGGAAGGGCCCCAGGCGGCGGCCTGGGATGGGGACGGCCGCCCACTCTCCGCCCCGGGAGAATTCGGCACAAATCGCCCGCCACCCAAAGAGATGACCGCCCCGCCCGTGACCTCGCCGGACCCCGCTCCTTCGCCACCCCGCGCTCCGGCCACCCAGGGCAACGCCCCCCGTCCCAACGGAGCAGCCGGTCCGCGAAAGAGCTGACCATAGGTCACCGGCTCGGCCCACTGGCCCCTTTCACCCGTCCGCCCGCCGTCCTGCCACCGTTCGGCCTCCCCTCCCTCCCGCGCCCCCGGTCTGGGATGGTGGTGTGCGGCACGCACGTCCCCTACCGGAAGAGGCAGCACGGACATGGACATCGAGTCGCTCCGCCGGGACACCCCGGGCTGCGCCCACAAGGCGCACCTCAACAACGCCGGTGCCGCCCTGATGTCCCGGCGGACCCTGGACGCCGTCACCTCCCACCTGGAGCTGGAGGCCACCATCGGCGGCTACGAGGCCGCGGCCGCCGCCCAGGACCGGATCGAGCACACCTACGACGCGCTGGCCCGCCTGCTCGGCGCCGACCGCGACGAGATCGCCGTCACGGAGAACGCCACCCGCGCCTGGGACATGGCCTTCTACGCCCTGCGCTTCGCCCCCGGCGACCGCATCCTCACCGCCCGGGCCGAGTACGCCTCCAACGCGATCGCCTTCCTGCAGACCGCCCGCCGGTACGGGGTCAGCGTCGAGACCGTCCCGGACGACGAGCACGGGCAGCTCTCGGTCGAGGCGCTGCGCTCGATGATGGACGAGCGGGTGCGCCTGATCGCCGTCACCCACGTGCCCACCCAGGGCGGCCTGGTCAACCCGGCCGCCGAGATCGGGAAGGTGGCCCGCGAGTTCGACGTCACCTACCTCCTCGACGCCTGCCAGTCGGTCGGCCAGCTCCCGGTGGACGTCGCCGAGATCGGCTGCGACCTGCTCACCGCGACCGGCCGCAAGTTCCTGCGCGGCCCGCGCGGCACCGGTTTCCTCTACTCCTCCCGCCGCCTGACGGAGCGTCTGGAGCCGCCCTTCCTGGACCTGCACGCGGCCACCTGGACCGGCCCCGAGTCGTACGAGGTCCGCCCGGACGCCCGCCGCTTCGAGACCTGGGAGACCTTCTACGCCGGCAAGATCGGCCTCGGCGTCGCCGTGGACGCCGCCCTGGAGCTCGGCCTGGACGCCATCGAACGCCGCGTCACCGCACTCGCCGCCCGCCTCCGCGAGGGCCTGGCCGCACTGCCCGGCGTCCACGTCCACGACCAGGGGCTGCGCCGCTCGGCCATCGTCAGCTTCACCGTCGACGGCCACGACTCCCCGGACGTCGCCGCACTGCTCCGCTCCCGCGACGTCAACGTCTCCGTCTCCTGGGCCACCAGCGCCCAGTGGGACCTCGGCGCCCGCGGCCTGCCGACGGTGGTCCGGGCCTCCGTCCACTACTACAACACCGAGGACGAACTCTCCCGCCTGCTCGACGCCCTCCCCCGGCCCAAGGCCTGACCTCCCCCGCCTCCCCTCCGGGTTACGCTCACCGGGTGACAGTCCTCGCACGGTGTGCCCGCTCGCCCTGGCTCCGGCTCGGGGCGCTGCTCTGCGTGCTCGCGGCCGCGGCCGGCTCCCTGCTGCTCTGGAGCCCGACCGAGCTGCTGGAGGGCGGGGTCCCGGCCCCGCTCTTCCTGCTGGTCTACGCCGCGGCGACCGTCGCCTTCGTCCCCAAGCCCGCCCTCAACGCCGCCGCCGGCCTCTTCCTCGGCGCCGCCCAGGGCATCCCCGTCGCGGTCGCCGCCACCACCCTAGGCGCGCTGCTGGCCTTCGCCCTCGGCCGCACCCTCGGCCGCGACGCCGTCCGGCCCCTGCTGCGCGGCCGCGTCCTCACCGCCCTGGACCGCCACCTCAGCGACCGGGGCTTCCGCTCCGTCCTGCTGCTGCGCCTGATCCCCGGCATCCCCTTCCAGGGCGCCAACTACGCCGCCGCCTTCTCCGGCGTCCGCGCGCTCCCCTTCACCGCCGCCACCGCGCTCGGCGTCATCCCGGGCACCGCCGCCTACGTCACCGCCGGCGCCAGCGCCTCCGACCCCACCTCCCCCGCCTTCCTCGTCTCCGCCTCCGCCGTCGCCCTCCTCTGCGCCGGCAGCCTGTACTCCTTCTGGCACACCTCCCGCCGCGCCCGGGCGGACCGGGTGGCCGAACACCATGAGAGCATCACCGGATGATCTCCACCGAGGACCTCGTCGGACGCCGCCTGGTGCGCGTGACCGCCGCCTGGCAGCAACCCGAGGCAGCCGAACCGTCCCTCCTCCACATGTGGTGGCACCTGGAGGACCTCGGCCCCGTCCGCTTCGCCGCCCAGGACGGAGGCCTGACCCTGGACCTCACCCCGCCCGACCCCGTCCACACACCGGTGCAGGACGACCCGCCCGGCTTCCCCATGACCCCGTTCGTCGGCGAGCCCATCCGCTCCGTCCGCAGGGTCCGTCACCAGTACGGCGCCGAGGACTTCGCCGACGGCATCACCGTCCGCTTCCCCACCGGCTCCATCCGCGTGCTCAACCTCGCGAACGCACTCGTCCTCCAGCCGTCCCCGCTCAACGCGTGGCGTCGGACGGAAGGCCCCTGACCTTCGCCGCAGCCCCGGCCCGCGGGATCCCTTCGACCGCCGTACAGATGCCGAAGACGCGGTCGTGGCCGGTCCAGCCGTTCACCCGGCCGCGGTTGTTGCTGATCTGGACGCGCCTCCTGGTCCGGTCGAGGGCCGAGACCAGGTGCACGTAGACCGTCCCCGCGACCCGGGCCAGCACGATGTCGCCCACCTCGACCTTGGCCGGGTCGACCGGCGCCACGGTCACCAGTTGCCTGCTGCGGATCAGCGGGACCATCGAGTCGCCGCTCGGCCGGAACTCCACCACGGCCCCGGCGGCCACCCGGGCCGCCACCGCGTCCAATGCACCCATCCGGTGATCGTCCCAGCGGGAGCGTCCGCACTTCCACTCGTTTTCGCACGCCTGACCCACCGTCAAGTCCTCGTCCAGGTCCGGCAGCACCTCCCATCAGCGATATTAGGCAAGCCTAACCTTATCCGCCTATCATGCGGCCATGCAGAAGATCATCCACGCCGTGGCAACGGTCGCGGTCACCGCCGCCCTCGCCGTCACGGCCGTGCTCGCCGGCCCCGCCTCCGCCACCACCGGAACCCTGCGCGGCATCGAACTCCCGCCACTCACCGGTGACTTCGCCGTCGGACAGGACACCCTCTCCCTGGTCGACCACAGCCGCAAGGACCCTTGGGTGCCCGCCGAGGACCGGGAGTTGCTGCTCTCGCTCTACTACCCGGCACTGCCGCGCACCGGCACCCCGGCCCCCTACCTCACCACCGCCGAAGCCAAGGCCCTGCTCACCGACCGCGGCCAACTCGCCGACCACACCACCCCGGAACGCGTCGCGGCCACCCGCACCCACGCCCGCACCGACGCCCTCCCCCGCCCCACCCCCCGCCGCTACCCGCTGATCGTCCTCTCCCCCGGCTTCTCCCTCCCCCGGGCCTCCCTCACCGGCCTCGCCGAGGACCTCGCCAGCCGCGGCTACGTGGTCGCCGCCGTCGACCACGCCTACGAATCGGACGGCACGCTCTTCCCCGGTGACCGTCTGCTCACCTGCAAGGCCTGCGAACAGGTCTTCCCCAGCGGCGAGTTGAAGCGCGTCTCGGACGGCCGCGCCCGCGACCTCTCCTTCGTCCTGGACCGCATCACCGGCCCGCACCCCGCCTGGCGGTACTCCTGGCTGATCGACAGCACCCGGATCGGCGCCGCCGGCCACTCCATCGGCGGCAACGCCGCCTCCGCCGTCATGGCCACCGACCCCCGTGTCGACGCCGGAGCCAACCTCGACGGCACCTTCTTCACCCCCGTCCCCGAGACCGGCCTCGGCGGCCGGCCCTTCCTGATGCTCTCCGGCGACCCGACCCTCCTCCCGCCGGACTTCGACGACCCGTCCTGGAACGAGACCTGGGCCCACCTCGACGGCTGGAAGCGCTGGCTCGTCGTCACCGGCCTCGGCCACCCCGGCTTCACCGACTGGCCCGTCCTCGGCGACGCCTCCGGCTACCCCCACCCCGAGACCCCGCTCCCGGGCGCACGCTCCACCCGCATCGTGCGCAGCTACGTCGGCGCCTTCTTCGACCACCACCTGCGCGGAGCCACCACCCCCCTCCTCGACACCCCGTCCCCGACCTTCCCGGAGGTCACCTTCCACCAGCCGTGACGAGCGCCCCACAACCGTTCTGACGATCAATCGGCGGACGGACCCTCCCGGTCATCCGTGTCCAGCCCATACGATCACCCCCATGTCGATCGCTTCTCCGATACCGGTCCTGTCCAGTTCCAGTGGATCCGCGCTCCGGTTCGACGACGACGCGCTGGTCCTGCACAGGACGGACGAGGAGCTGCGGATCCCCCTCCGGGCGATCCGGCGGATCCGCCCGGAGGGGCGCGCCGTCGCCGTCGAGCTCGCCGCCCCCACCGGGGCGGTGCCCGCCGTACACCGCCTCGACGACGTGAGCGAGGCGGCGGTGGCCCTGTTCGCCGCATCCGTCAACGCGGCCCTCGCCCTGCTGCCCGAGGAGGCAGCGGCGGTCGACGGCGCCGCCTTGGTCACCGTCACCGCCCTGACCCGGTCCGGCGAGGAACGGAGGAAGCGCCGGGACCGGATCTGGATGATCGCCGTCGGCCTCGCCCACTTCGCCCTCGCACTCGCCGTCGGGATCCACGGTGAGTGGACCCTCGCGCTCACGATCCTGGTGGTCGGCCCCATCGCGGGGGCGGGAAGCCTCGCGTTCGGCGCCATGGGAGCGGACATCGCCTACCGCCAGTGGTACCTGCCCCGGAACGGCATCACCGTGGAGGCGGTGAGGGTCGGCAACGCCCGCGTCCTGGGCGGCAGTTTCGGCACCTACGCCTACACGGACCTGCACGGCACCTCCCGCGGCGTGAACCACCGCAGCGACTCCCCGACCGTCCAGGTCGCCTACCACCCGGACAAGCCGCACGTCGCGGTGGTCCGCGAGAAGCGGTCCAGCACGGTCGGGGACAACGCCCTGACCGTGGCCCTGCTCCTGTTCGGGCTCGCCGTCGAAGCCGCCGTCATCACCATCGCGGTCGGCGCCTTCCTGGGCCAGTACCCCGGCTACTGACTCCGCCCGGTCCCTGGCACGGCCGCGTGCGTCGGGCTCAAGCGGGAACGGCTCGGACATGGTCGGCCGAGAGGTGGAGTTCGTACGGGTAGCAGCAGTCGGAGCTGAGGGTCGCCACGAGGGTTCCGCAGACGCACAGTTGGTTCATGCCGCCGTTGGGCGTGGCCCCGCAGCAGGCGGAGGACGCGTGCCGCAGTTCCAGGCCGCGGGCGTCGTCCGGGTTGATGACGATGTTGCCCCTCGGGCCCTGCGGCCCGCCGTACGGCTCCGTCTCGATCGCGTAGTGGCCCGACGGCACGGTCGGCGGCGACGGACCGGGCTGGTCGGCCTCCCACCACTCGTAGTACGGCGCCTCGGGAACCTCCGGCAGCCGCGTGAGCGGCCCCGTCAGCGGGACGCCGCACGTCGCGCAGACGAACACCGCCGTGTCGGCCTCGGCGGACGCGGTGGTGTTCGAGCCGTTCACCTCGGCGTCGGCCTGCCCGTGGTCTTGCTTTTCGTGCATGGACCGACCCTATGCGGCACGCGCCCGAGCACGGCACCCGGCCCCACCACGGCAGGTCAGCGACTCGGCTCAGGTGTCGTAGCAACCGTCCCAGGGCGCGGTGAAACCCAGGCCGTCGGGGTAGAGCTCGACCCACACGCCGCGGCCCTCGCCCTCCTCCTCCCCCTCCTCGCCCGGCTCTCCGTCCTCGTCCTCCTCCACGACCAGGCCGAACACGGCTTCCTCGAACCGGACTTCGAAGGGCGCGATCGCGATGTCCTGGTACTGCCGATCCGGAAGGGCGTCCAGCCACTCGGCGAGCAGCAGCCCTGCCGCGTCGACCGCCTTCCGCTCGCCGTCCGCCGTGGTGCCAGTGAACTGGATGCGCGAATCCAGGTGACGGCCGGCCTCGTCGAACCGGTGCAGCACGCTGTACCAGCGCTTCCGGGACTGCCAGTCGCCGTCGCTCCAGTCCTCGGGCAGGGTCGCGGTGACCGAGGCGAAGAACTGGCCGCCCCGGCATCGTCCGATGGTGCTCGTGCGGTAGTCGGGTTCGTGCCTGATCGGGATGACCTCGGGAACGCTCATGACCGGAACCATAGGCGCCAACTGGGACAACCGGCGGCGGACGGCTGACCGGTCGGCCCGCTCATTTCCACAGAGCAAGGAAGGAGAGGGCGGCGACGCCGGCCCCGATGCCCGTAAGAGCGAGGACGAGCGGCCACCGTGCCCCTCCCTCAACGCCCTTGGGACCGACCGAAGGGACCGACGCACCGTGGACGACGTGTGACGCCACCCTCATGGAGCTCGGCTCGGCCGTCCCCCAGTCCCCCACCGCCGGGTACCCGAACGGCGGCTGCCGCGGCGGGAAGCCCTGCGGTTGCGGCCGGCCCCACGGGTTGGTCTGCGACCCCTGCCCCGTCACCACCGGGAACGGCTCCTCCAGGACGAGGTCCAGCCAGACGGTGGGCTCGGCGCTCCACCGGCCGTCCGCGCCGCGCAGCAGGAGGCCCCCGTCCCCTCGCCGGCGCCAGCGCCGCCCCTGGACGTCGGTGTACTCCGCGTGGATCTCCGCCAACTGCGCCCGCGTACCTTCCGGCATCCCCGGCACGGGCACGACGGCCTCCCCCGTCGAGGGGGTGTCAGAGGACAGGTACAGGTCCAGAGCCCGGCCCCCCGGGGTGATCTCCGTGTCCCGCCAGTACAGCCGTACCTCCGTCACGGGATGCCGGCCCCGGTAAGCGGCCCGCACCGCGTTCCCGACCGGCTCGACGGTGAAGTCCCTTGCGGACATCAGGAGTTGTTGCCGCTCCCGCCGCCGCTCGGCCTGCTCCTCCTGCTCGGCCCGCTGCCTGCCGGCCAGCTCGGCGCGGCGCTCGGCCTCCTCGGCACGCCGCTCGGCCGCCTCCGCCGACCGCCGGGCCCGCTCGGAGTCCTCGATCTGGCGCCGGAGCTGCTCGCCCTGCAGCTTCACCAGCGCCGCCTGGCTCCGGTATCCGGCCACACCGATCCCGACGCCCGCCAGGGTGCTGAACGCCCCCACCACGGCGACGATCGTCTCGATCACCCTCGTCTCCCCCGTTCCGTCGGCGAACAGCTTGCCCGTCCACGGTCACGCCTGTCCGGCGAACGGCCACACCGCCCTGAGGTAGCGTCAGGGAATGACCGCCTCGACTCCCGTACGGCTCGCCACCTTCAACGTCCTGCACGGGCGGACGGTCGGCGACCGCGGCGACCGCGGCCCGGTGGCCGTCGGGGCGCTGGTGGAGGCCGTGGCCGCCCTCGACGCCGAGGTGACGGTGCTTCAGGAGCTGGACCGCTTCCAGGAACGCTCCGGCCGGGTCGACCAGGCCCGCGCCGTCGCGGAGGCGCTCGGGCCGGTGGAGTGGCGGTACGCTTCCGCCTTCCACGCCCGGGCCAGGGAGGGGCGCAGCTGGGTACGGGAGCGTTCCGAGCCGGGCCTGCGGGTGTACGGCCCGCCCGGGACCGGACACGACGGCACCGCTCCCTCGCACGGCATCGCGCTGCTGTCGCGGCTGCCCGTCCACCACTGGCGGGCAAGGCGGTTCGCGGAGCCGCCGGTCGCGGCGCTGCTCCCGTCCCCCTCCCCGCGCGGCCTCCGGGTGGTGCGGGACCATCCCCGGGTGGCGTTGGCGGCGGTCCTGGAAGGCCGGCGAGGACCGTTCACGGCGGTGGCGCTCCACCTGTCCTTCGTCCCGGGCTGGAACGTCCGCCAGCTCCTCGCCGTCCGGAAGTGGATCGCCGACCTACCCCAACCACAGGTCCTGCTCGGCGACTTGAACCTCCCGGGCACCGTCCCGACGACCGTCCTGGGCCGCGGCTGGCACCCCACCGCCCGGGCCCGGACCTTCCCCGCCCACCACCCGCGCCTCCAGCTCGACCACATCCTCACCACCGGCCCCGGCCCCCGCCAGCCGGTACGGATGGCTCGGCCGCCGATCTCCGACCACCGCCCCCTGGTGGTCGAACTCTCCCTCTAGCTCCCGGGCCGCTTACCCTCGGGAGCGAACGGGTGCCGGAAGGTGAAGCCGTCCGCCGTGACGCCGTGCTCGTGGAGGCGTTCCATCCTCGATGCCCCGTCGCCCCAGGTGGGCACCGCACCGTCGGTGACCCACCACATGACGTGGGTCGGGTACGCCGACCTCTCGAACCAGTCGTGACGCCGGCTCAGCGCCTCGCGGTGCAGCCCGCCGTACACCGCCTCGAAGGCCGCGTCCTCATCCGTCCAGAGCGACAGCGTCGCAGCCAGCGCCGTACTCTCCGCCGTCCGCCCCTTCCGGTACCAGCCCGGCACCGCGAACTCCCCCCACACCCCCCAGTCCGCCCCGAAGAGCTCTCCCGGTCCCCCGGCCACCGGTTCGGCGTGCCCCAGGTACCCGGGCTGCCGGGTGATCTCGCGGTAGACCGACTGCCCGCTCTCGTACAGCTCACGGGTGAGTGTCCCCGGATCGGCCAACGGCAACTTCAGAACTCCGAACGTGTACAGCGCCAGCTGCGGCATGCGTCCCTCCCCGGTTCCGGGGGTCCGGGTACGGGACCCCCTTGCACGCGTGGGCGGTCACCCACGAGCGGGTGAGGCTAGTCGCCTTCCCCGATCATGTCGAAGTTGCGTTTTCGGTGCCGGGATGGCCTCCCGGACGAGTCTCAGCGGTGTTCCGGGTTCTCGAAGTCGTAGCGGCAGCCCGCGTCCCAGCCGGAGCGCTGGTTGCCGTGGGCGGGGATGCCTCCGGCGTCCTTCAGGAGGCGGGCCATGTGCAGGAGATTCCAGGTCATGAAGGTGGTGTTGCGGTTGGTGAAGTCGTTCTCCGGCCCACCCGATTCCTCGTCGAGGTAGGAGGGGCCGGGGCCGGCGGGGCCGACCCAGCCGGCGTCGGCCTGGGGCGGGATGGTGTAGCCGAGGTGCTGGAGGCTGTAGAGGACGTTCATCGCGCAGTGCTTGGCGCCGTCCTCGTTGCCGGTGATCAGACAGCCGCCGACGCGGCCGTAGTAGGCGTACTGGCCCTGGGAGTTGAGGATCGAGGAGCAGGCGTAGAGCCGCTCGATGGTCCGCTTCATCACCGAGGAGTTGTCCCCGAGCCAGACCGGCCCCGCCAGGATCAGGATGTCGGCGGACATCACCTGGCTGTAGACCACCGGCCACTCGTCGGTCTCCCAGCCGTGCTCGGTCATGTCCGGCCAGACCCCGGTGGCGATGTCCAGGTCCACCGGCCGCAGCACGTCGACGGCCACGCCCTGGCGCTGCATGATGCCGGTGCTGATGTCGATCAGCCCCTGGGTGTGGCTGCGCTCCGGGGAGCGCTTGAGCGTGCAGTTGAGCACGATCGCGCGCAGGTCGGCGTAGGAGGTCCCGGGCTCGGTCATCGCGTGCTCCTTGCGGACGGGCCGGACGGACGACCGGCAGGCCCACTCCACCACGCCGTCCGCCGACTCCCTGCCCGGACACGCCGCCTGACGGGAGGTCAGGCGGGGTCCGGGGCGGGGTCGAGGATGACGTGCGGGGCGAGGGCGCGCAGGAAGTCGAGGGCGTCGAAGGCCGCCCCGGCGGAGGCGACGCCGACGGACTTGGTGCGGCCGTCGAGGACGCGGGAGAGGGCTTCGACGACGAGCGGGGCGGTGACGGCGTAGATGTCCCGGCCGTGGGCTGCGAGGCGGCGTTCGGCGCCGTTCAGGCGGACCAGGACGTCGACCACGAAGGTCTGGTCGGAGCGGCCGGCTCCGTCGGTGGCGGTCGGGGCGGGGGTGTCGGGGGACGAGATGTCGGCGACCGCGTTGGCGGTCATGTAGGTGGTCACCTCGGGGATGGCCAGGTGCTGGGGGACGGTGACGACGTCCGCCATGGTGAACTCACCGATCACGGATCGGGGTCCGAACGGCTGGGGGAAGTCCCAGTCCAGGGTGGGCGGCGCGTCGGTGCGGCGCTCCCACCGGCCGCCGCTGAAGCGCAGCCGGACGGCACCGCGCCGTTCCCGGGAGACCGCGCCCGCCCGGCGGGTGCCGGCGGTGGGGTGCCAGTGGTTCAGCCCGTAGGCGATGTGCGCCTCGTCGGCCTCGGTCCAGTCGCCCATGGCGGCGGTGACCAGCAGGTCGCCGAGGCCTCCGAAGAAGGCCATGGCCGGGACGACGAGCGTGCCCGCCTCACGGGCCCGGTCGGAGAAGTGTGCGAAGGTGTCGAGGTTGGCCTCCAGTTCGGCGGCCACGTCCAGGTAGGGGATCCCGGCGCGCAGCGCCGCCTCGATGACGGGGCCCGTGGTGGTGGCGAACGGGCCGGCGCAGTTGACGACGGCCACTGTTCCGGCCAGCGCCCGGTCCAGCGAGGCCGGATCGTCGGCGGAGGCGACCCGGGCCTCCAGCCCGTGCGCACCGGCCAGCTCCTCCAGCGCCTCGGCGTTGCGGCCGGACGGCACCGGGAGGTAGCCGCGCCGGAGCAGCTCCGCGACCACGAACCGACCGGTGTGTCCGTATCCGCCGAACACCGCGACCTTCTGACCCGCCGTCATGCGTACCGCCCCCGTGCTTCCGCTGCGAACTCCGGGCCGATGCGGCCCGACGTGGATCATCCTGGCGCAATCCGCACTCCTGCACGAGCCTTTCGGGCCCGAACACCCCACGGAGTGCGGGCGGGGCAGTTGACGGAGCGCCGTCGGGGGTCGGAGGTGCCGGGAGGGGCGGCTGAGAATTCGTCAGGGTGGGGCGGGGACTGGGCCGTTCGGGGTACCTGTCCGCCTGCCGTCGTGGGATCGGGCACGGGCGCGGTCAAGCTGGGTGGGGCCGCCCGTAGGGGGCGGTCGCGGAGGGGAGTCGGACGTGGGTGGGAAGTCGCCGAACGTGCAGGCGGTGCTGGCGGCACCGAGCCGGGCCGCGTTGTTCCTGGTGATGACCGTGGAGGCCGGTGGTGAGCCGGTGGTGCGGGAGTTGTTGGGGGATCTGGCGGGGCTGGTGCGGTCGGTGGGGTTCCGCCGGCCGGAGGACCGGCTGACCTGTGTGGCGGGGATCGGCTCGCAGGCCTGGGACCGGCTGTTCGGCGGGCCGCGGCCGGCCGGACTGCACCCCTTCGTGCCGCTGCGCGGCGCGCGGCACACCGCCCCCTCGACCCCGGGCGATGTGGTCTTCCACGTCCGGGCGCAGCAGGCCGACCTCTGTTTCGAGCTGGGCACCCTGATCACCCGTCGGATGGCGGGTGCGGTGCGGGTGGTGGACGAGGTGCAGGGCTTCACCTACTTCGACCAGCGCGACCTGCTGGGCTTCGTCGACGGCACCGAGAACCCGGAGGGGAACCCGGCCGTGGAGGCGGTCCACGTCGGGGACGAGGACCCGGACTTCGCCGGCGGGAGCTACCTGATCGTGCAGAAGTACCTGCACGACCTGGACGGTTGGGACCGGATCGGCTCGGACGAGCAGGAACGGGTGATCGGCCGGACCAAGCTCTCCGACATCGAACTCCCCGACGGCGTGCAGGCGCCGGACTCGCACGTGGCGGTCAACCAGGTGCTGGACGAGGACGGCGAGGAGCGCCAGATCTACCGCGCCAACATGCCGTTCGGCTCGCCCGGGCGGGGTGAGTACGGGACCTACTTCGCCGGGTACTGCCGCACGCCGGAGGTCACCGAGCAGATGCTGCGGAACATGTTCCTCGGCACCGACGAGGCCTCCCACGACCGGATCCTGGACTTCTCCACCGCCGTCACCGGAAGCCTCTTCCACGTCCCGACCGCCGACTTCCTGGAGGACGGGCCGGCCGCCGACGCGGACGCGTCCACCAGCGAGCGTCAACAGCCGGAGAAGGACGGCTCGTTGGGGATCGGCAGCCTCAAGCCCGCTCCCGTCCGGGCCGATTGAACCGTCCCCCAGTGAAAGCACCGTGAACCCGTGGACAACCTGCACCGCGCACTGGCCCCGATCAGCGAGGCCGCCTGGGCCGAGATCGAGGAGGAGGCCCGCCGGACCTTCGTCCTGCACCTGGCCGGTCGCCGGGTGGTGGACCTCTCCGGCCCGGCCGGCCCGGCGCTGGCCGCGGTCGGCACCGGACACCTGACCCCGCTGCCGCCGCCCGCCGAGGGCCTGCGGGCCCGGGCCCACCAGGTGCGCCCGGTGGTGGAGTTGAGGACGCGCTTCACTCTGAGCCGGGACGCGGTGGACGACGTGGAGCGCGGGTCGAAGGACAGCGACTGGCAGCCGGTCAAGGACGCGGCCCGGACCATGGCGATGGCCGAGGACCGGGCGGTCTTCGACGGCTGGCCGGAGGCCGGGATCTCCGGGCTGCGGGCCGCCGCCGACAATCCGCCGGTGGCGCTGCCGCAGGACGTCACCGCCTACCCCGACACCGTCAGCCACGCACTCTCCACCCTGCGGCTGGCGGGCGTCGGCGGCCCGTACGCACTGCTGCTGGGCGCGGACGCGTACACCGCCGTCAACGAGACCTCCGACCACGGCTACCCGATCCGTCAGCACATCGCCCGCGCCTTGGACTGCCCGCTGATCTGGGCCCCGGCGCTGACCGGCGGGGTGCTGCTCTCCACCCGGGGCGGCGACTTCGAGCTGCACCTGGGCCAGGACCTCTCGATCGGGTACCTGCGGCACGACGCCGACACGGTGGAGCTCTACCTCCAGCAGGCGCTCACCTTCAGCCTGTACTCCCCCGAGGCCGCCGTCCCGTTGGTCTGAGCAGTCCCCGTTCGCCGGTGCGAGCTCTCGGAGAAGCGCCCGGGTCGAGTGGTGCGGGTCAGTGCCGATCGAACGCCAGGTCCCGGGGCCGCACGTGCTCGCGCGGGCCCGCCGCCCGCAGGACCACGTCCAGCACCCGTGCCGGATCGGCGGCGTAGGCGTGCGAGAACCACGCCATGTTGGCCTCCACCACGGCCCAGCGGTGGCCCGGGCGGTACGGGTCGAGCAGCTGCCCGACGTCCACGACGACGGCGCTCGGCAAGGTGTGCCCGGCCTCGGCGACCAGCCGGTCGGCGAACTCCGTGATCTCCGCCGCGATCGCCCGCTCCGCGAGGCCCGTGGCGAGCGGGCGGGGATCGAGCCGGCCGAACACCGCGTACCGGCTCGCCGCAGCGATCTGACCGTCCAGTAGGAAGAGCCGGTACTCCGCGGCGAAGGTCACCACCTCGGACAGCAGGACCGGCGTCGCCGGGTCCAGGTCGGAGGGCAGCCGCGAGCCGTCGGCGTGGATGCCGGGGGGAAAGGACTTGTCACGTGGCGGCTTGACGAACGTCGGCCGGTCGAGCGCCCACACATCCGCCACGGTCGCGGTCCGGACCGACCGGCCGGTGAACTCCTCCGACAGTTCGGCGAGCCAGTCGTCCCCGGGCTCCAGGAGCGCGAACCCGAGCCGGCCCGCCAGTCCGGCACCCGCGATCGGCCCGCCGTACCAGTACGCGGGGCCCACCAGTCCGGGCTCCTCGGCGGCCCTGACCGCCATCCCACGGCCCGCCGCCTCCGCGGCCAGCAGCTCCATCGTCGACGTCCGCCGCCCGGGCATGACCAGCACCGCGATCCCCTCTCCCTCACAGAGGCACCACGCTAGCCTCGCCCTCCCCCCACCGCAGCCGAGATTCCCCGCCACGGCGCTCACGCCCGCCGGGCCCGCTCCACCGTCCCGGGGACACCGCCCACGGCACGGGGATCACGCCGGACCCGCTCGACGGGACCACGGCGTTCGCGGTCCGTGGAGTTCGGTCTCCCTCCGCACGAAGGGCAGTCAGTTCGGTGCGGAGGCACGGCCGGAGGAGGCACGACGGCGACGGCGGAGGTCCGCCAGGGCACTGGCCATCGCCGCCGCCTCGAAGCCGAGCGCCACCAGGATGCCCACCTGGAAGGCCGAGGCCCAGGAGTGGCCGCCCGCCAGGTGGGCGAAGAAGGCGGCCCCGACGCAGGCGACGCCGATCGCGGTGCCGAGCCGCTGCGCGGTCTGCAGCACGCCGCCCGCCGTACCGGCCCGCACCACCGGGACGTCGGCCAGGGCCAGCGCCAGGTTGGGGGCGATCACCAGCCCCGAGCCGACGCCGGCCAGCAGCAGCGGCCCGGCCGTCGCCCAGCCGGCGCTGCGCCCCGGCACCAGGTGAACGGCGAGGGCGGCCAGTGCCGTGCCGGCGAGCACCAGGACCAGGCCGGCCACGATCAGGGACCGCCCGTGCCGGGTCACCAGCCGTCCGCCCACGGCCGCCGAGACGGCCGAGCCGGCCGCGAACGGGGTGACGGCGAGGCCGGCCGCCAGGGCGCTGTAGCCGAGCCCGTTCTGGAGGTAGAGGGTGAAGATGAAGAAGATCGTGGTGAAGCCCGCGAAGTAGAGCATCCCGAGCACCGCGCCCCAGACGTACGAGCCGGTGCGGAACAGCGCCAGGTCCACCAGCGGCACGCCCCCGGCCCGGGCGGTGCGCCGCTCCCAGAGGGCGAAGAGGGCCAGCAGGGCCAGGCCGAGCGGGATCAGCCACCACTTCGCGGCTCCCTTCCACTGCTGCTCCTGGATCAGCGGCAGCAGTACGGCGACCAGGCCGGTGCCGAGCAGCAGCACCCCGACCCCGTCGATCCGCCGCCCCAGGCTGCCCTGCGAGGAGCCGCAGCCGGCCCGGCCCGGGATCAGCCGCAGGGCCAGCAGAAAGGCCACGATCCCGATCGGCACGTTGACGAAGAACACCCAGCGCCAGCCGTCGGACGGGCCGGCCGCCTCGATCAGCAGGCCTCCGGCCAGCGGGCCGACGGCGGTGGCCAGGCCGACGGTGGTGCCGAAGTAGCCGAAGGCGCGGCTGCGTTCGGGGCCGGTGAACATCTCCTGGATGAGTCCCGAGATCTGAGGCCCCACCAAGCCCGAGGCCACTCCCTGGAGCAGCCGGAACACCACCAGGGCGAGGGCGGTCGGGGCCAGGCCGCAGGCGGCCGAGGCGGCGGTGAACGCGGCGAGGCCGGTCAGGAAGGCCGTCCTGCGCCCCCACATGTCGCCGAGCACGCCGGCCGGGATCAGGGTCAGTCCGAAGGTGAGCGCGTAGCCGGAGAGCACCCACGAGAGCTCGGCCGGGCCGGCGTCCAGGCCGCGGTCGATCGAGGGCAGGGCGACGTTGACGATCGAGACGTCCAGCAGGCTCATGAAGCCGACCAGCAGGCAGACGCCGAGCGCCTTCCAGCGGCGCCGGGCGGCTTCGGCCGTCAGGCCGCCCGCCGGGTGCGGCCCGGCCGCTGACGGGTGGTCACCTGTTGCGCGGCGGGGGTTCAGCGGTACTCGTCCCGGGCCCGGGCCAGGTCGTCGGCGATGGTGAAGGCGATCGCCTCGTCCAGCGACTCGTCGCGGCTGCCGTCCGCGAACTCGGCGTCGCGGTCCTGGTCGGCGTCGACCAGGTGGACGGCGGCCTCCTCGGCGCCGGCGGCCCCGGCGTCCGGGCCGACGTCGAAGCCGGTGACGTCGTCCTCGCCGCCGAGCAGGCGGCCCGCCCGGGGGGACGGTCCGTCGGTCCAGCGGTCGTCGACCACCTCCGGGACGACGTCCGGCTCCTCCTCGGCGAGGTGCTGGTCGAGGGACTCGCCGGCCTGGGCCTCGGCGGCCGTGGTGCCGTAGGCGGTGGCGCCCTGGTAGCCGTCGGCGGGGATGACGCCGGTGTCGAGCGGGTCGTCGTCGAGGCGGTCGGTGAGCAGGCTGTCCGCCGGTTCGAGCACTCCGTCGTCCTCGGCCGGGAGGTCCTGATCGTCCCAGTCCGCCATCAGACACCTCCCTGGTGCGGTGCCGGCGCTGCGTGCCCGGTCATGCCCATGCTTCGCACCCGCGCGGCCGGGTGCAACTCAGCGTGCCCGCCCGAGGGGCCGACCGGGTGGGGCCGCCCGGAGCGCGGCGGGTGTCGTGCCGTACCAGCGGCGGACCGCCCGCCTCAGGGCCCGGGCGTCGGCGTAGCCGCTCCGGGCGGCCACCGCGTCGATGCCGAGGTCGGTGCGCCGGAGCAGCCGGACGACGTCGGCCCGGCGCAGGTCCTCCACCTCGGCGGTCCAGGTGGTGCCGTGGTCGTCCAGCCGGCGTTGCAGGGTGCGGGGGCTGAGGTTGAGCCGGCGTGCGACCAGCGCCAGCGTGGGGGCGGCCTCGGTGTCGGCGGCGACGGCTCCGAGGGCGGCGTGGAAGAGGTCCAGCCAGCCGTGCACGGCCACCGCGCCCGCGAGGTTCTGTTCGGCGTGCCGGCGCAGCACCGCCGAGAGTCCGGGCTGGGCGTGCGGGGTCGGGGAGTTCAGGTCCGCGGCGAGGAAGGTCATCGAGCCGACCGGTGCCTCGAACTCGATCGAGCGGGTCCCGTAGAGCTCTGCCAGCTCCCGGTGCCGGCCCGGGGCGGTGGTGCTCAGCGTGACGTGCACCGGCACCAGCGCGCGGCGGGCGGCCGCGCTCAGCCGCTGTTGGAAGAGGGCGAGCGCGCCGGCCCGGACGGCGGCGGCCCCCTCGTGGGACATGTCGGCGCGGTTCACGTGGGTGAGGGTGACCTGGCTGCCGTTCTCGGTCACCTCGACGCCGTCCGTGCCGGTGTCGAGGACGGCGCCCAGGTAGCGGACCGCGTCCCGCAGGCCTTCCAAGGGGGTCGGGGCCGAGGTGATCAGGTAGTCCCAGACGCCGAGGCTCCCGACCTCGGACTCCCGGGCCAGCACCCGGGCGACCTCGGTCCAGGGGGCCCGGACGGTCATCAGCTCGGCGATCCGGATGCTGGTGGTGGTCGGCGGCCGGCAGAGGTCGTCGTGCAGGTGCTCCGGGTCCAGGCCCACCAGCCGCGCGTACCCCTCGACCGGGACGCCGAGGCGGCGCGCGCCGTCGACGTTCAGCCGGGCCAGGGCGGAGGAGGTCGTCCCCCGGGGCGCGTTCTCGATCACGAGGAGGCAGCATAGGCCCCCTTGGCACGAACGGTCCCCCGCCTGGCGTGCCGGGTCCCTCGGGGAGCGGCCTCGGGCGCCGTAGCGTGGTGGACGCCGAGGCCCCGCCCCGGGGAACCGCCTCACGGGGGTGGGCGGTTCCCCGGGGCCTGGTCCGAACGCCGCCGCACCGGCCGTGAACAGCGGATGAAGAGTCCGTCACGCCCGGATGCCGCCTGAAGGTTCGTCAATGACCCTTTCGGGCAAGATCACCTTCCCGCCCGGGCACCCCTCGCGGCCCGGCGAGCGCGCCCGCCCGTCCCAAGACGCGGGAATTGCGCCAGTGTTGGCCTGTTCGTGGCCCACTGATCGCCCCACCGCACCGTGCGGAGCCCGGAATGATCTCCGGGGCAAGGGTTCACCCGATGGTCGTCTCGCCCTCCAGTCACCCGTCCATTGGTCTATACCAATTGCGGTACGGTGCTGCCCAGGACGCTGTCGAAACACGCGGCTGTGGGGGCCTCATGACTGTGCATCACCTTCCTCAACCACCTTCCGACCAGGAGCTCTACTGGTACTTCGGACCACAGCGCCGCTGGGTGCTGATCTGCACCTCGCTGGCGTTCAGCTTCACCGCCGTGACGATGCTGACCTTCTCGCTGCGCACCCCCGCCCTCTGGGCCTTCCTCGCGGTGCTGGCGGTGAACCTGGTCGCGCTGGCGCTCTCCTCGCTCAACAGCCTGCGCTCGCGCCGCCTCACCCGGCAGTCGCACGAGGTGCTGGTGAACGCCTGGCACCCGGCCGAGCTGCCCACCGTCGACCTCTACCTGCCGACCTGCGGTGAGCCGCTGGACGTGCTGGCCAACGCCTACCGCGCGGTCGCCCGGGTCGAGTGGCCGGAGGCGCTCACCGTCTGGGTGCTGGACGACGCCGACCGGCCCGAGGTGGCCGAGCTGGCCGCCGCGCACGGGTACGAGTACGTGGTCCGCCCGGACCGCGGCGCCTTCAAGAAGGCGGGCAACCTCAACCACGCGCTGACGCTCAGCACGGCCGAGTTCGTCGCCATCCTGGACGCCGACTTCGCGCCCCGGCCGGACTTCCTGCGCCACCTGGTGCCGTACTTCGCCGATCCCGGCATCGGCATCGTGCAGAGCCCGCAGTGCTTCGACACCGACGAGACCATGGGCTGGATCCAGCGCGCCGCCGGCTCCGCCCAGGAGTGGTTCTTCCGGTGGATCCAGCCCTCCCGGGACGCCAGTGACGCGGCCATCTGCTGCGGCAGCAACGCGGTCTACCGGCGCACCGCGATCGACGCCGCCGGCGGCTTCGCCAAGCTGGACCACAGCGAGGACCTGTTCACCGGCCTGGCGCTGTACGCCCAGGGCTTCAAGACCCTCTACGTCCCGGTGCTGGTCGCCAAGGGCACCTCGCCGGACAACCTGGCCTCCTTCGTCAACCAGCAGTACCGCTGGGCGATGGGCAACCTGCACCTGCTCGCCACCCCCGAGCTGAAGCGGATCGGCGCGCCCTGGCGGATGCGGCTGTGCTTCTACGAGGGCGTGGTCGGCTACCTGACCACCGTGGTGAACATCTTCGCCGCGCCGCTGCCGCCGCTGGTGATGATGTTCTGGTACCCGGACGAGATCCGGCCCTGGCACGTGCTGCCGCTGCTCGCACCGCTCTGGCTCTGGCACGTGCTGCTGCCCCGGATCAGCCGCACCCGCTGGCGGGTCGAGGTGATCCGCGCCAACGTGCTGATGAGCGTCGCCGCCGGTGCCGCGTTCTGGCACACCCTGCGCGGCCGCAGCGCCGCCTGGGTGCCGACCGGCACGGCCGGCCCCGGCAAGAGCAAGTCGGGCAAGCTGGCGCAGCAGGTCACCGTGGTCTCGCTGATCTGGCTGGTCGGCTCGGTCGGCGCCGCCGCCGTGGGCCTGGTGCTCGCTGCGGCCGAGCACGGCATCGCGCCCACCTGGGGCCTCGGGCTCTACCTGCTGGTGCAGTTCCAGATCAGCCTGCCGCTGATCCGCGACCTGCTGATCGAACTGGTGCCGGGCGCCTCGGAGACGGTCGAGTCCCGCAACGCCACCCGGGCCCGCCGGGCGATGCTGCCCCGCCGCTGGCCGGAGGCGCTCGCCGCCACCGCCGCCCTCGTCCTCGTCGCTCTGCTCGCCTCCGGCTGGGTCCGCCCCATGCTGCCCTGGCTGGGCTGAAAGGTCGTCACACCGATGTCCTCGTCCGTCGATTCGGACCTCCGTCCCACCTCCTACGTCATACCCGCGCAGCGCCCCGCGCCCGTGCGCACCACCGCCCCCGGCCGGCCGAGCGGCTTCCGGGCCGACATCGAGGGCCTGCGCGCGCTCGCCGTGCTGGCCGTGCTGGCCTTCCACGCCTCGGTGCCCGGCCTGGCCGGCGGTTTCGTCGGGGTGGACGTCTTCTTCGTCGTCTCCGGCTACCTGATCACCCATCTGCTGGTCCGCGAGGCCGTCACCACCGGCCGGATCCGGCTCGGCGAGTTCTTCGCCCGCCGGGCCCGCCGCCTGCTGCCCTCGGCCGCGCTGGTGCTCGGCGTGGTCGCGCTGGCCGGTGCCTGGCTCACCGTGCCGCTGCGCCGCACCGACCTCGAGTACGACGTCCTGGCGGCGGCGCTGTCGATCGGGAACTGGCGCTTCATCGCCCAGCAGACCGACTACCTGGCGGCCGGGCGGGACGAGAGCCCGCTGCTGCACTTCTGGTCGCTGGCGGTCGAGGAGCAGTTCTACCTGTTCTGGGGTCCGCTGCTGGCCGCCGTGGTGTTCTTCGCCGGGCGGGCCGCCCGCCGCGGCCGCTCGGTGCGCTCGGTGACCACCGTGATCGCCACCGGGCTGACCGCCGCCTCCTTCCTCCTCGCGCTGTACTGGACCCAGGGCTCCGCCTCGCTGGCGTACCTCGCGACCCCGTCCCGGGCCTGGCAGTTCGGCGTGGGCGCACTGCTCGCGCTGCTGCCGTGGCACCTGCTGCCCTCCACCCGGACGCTGCGTCAACTGTGCGGCTGGGCAGGCCTGTTCGCCGTCGTCGCGGCCGTGCTGGTCTTCGACTCCAAGACCCCCTACCCCGGCTACGCCGCCCTGCTGCCGACCCTCGGCACCGCCGCCGTGATCCTGGCCGGCACCCCCGACCGGACCGGCGCGGGCACCGACCAGGGCGTCAACCGCCTGCTGGGCACCCGTGCGCCCCGGGCCGTCGGCCGGCTCTCCTACAACCTCTACCTCTGGCACTGGCCGGTGCTGATCCTCGCGGAGGCGCAGTTCGGCGCGCTCTCCTGGCCGGTGAAGGTGGCGCTCACCGCCGCCGCCGCACTGCCCGCGATGGCCGCCATGCGCTGGATCGAGACGCCGCTGCGGCACAACCGCACGCTCTCCGAACTCCCGCGCCGCGGCCTCTCCCTGGGCCTGGCCGCGGTCATCGTCCCGGTGGTGCTGGCGCTGGTGGTCGGCACCGGGACGCTGCGCCTGCTCGGCCCCTCCAAGCCCGTCGACCTGCTCGGCCTGCCGCCGGGCGCCCCCGACGGCACCTCGCTGCTGGTGCAGACCGCCGGCGCCCCCAAGGGCGGTCCGGTGGTGCCCGATCCGGTGCAGGCCCGGCAGGACTTCCCCCCGGACGGCGAGTGCGAGGTGGCCCCGACCGCGGTCAGCAGCCCCGCCTGCCTGTTCGGCAACACCACCAGCCCCGACCGGGTGGTGCTGCTGGGCGACTCGCACGCCGGGCAGTGGTTCTCCGCGATGCTGGCGATCGCCGCCGAACGCGGCTGGGCGCTGGAGGAGTTGGTCAAGCAGGGCTGCCCGCTGCCCGAACTCACCGTGGTCAACCCCCAGTTGGGCCGCACCTACCACGAGTGCGACACCTGGCGGACGGCAGCACTCGAACGCATCGCGAAGGGCCCCAAGCCCCGGCTGATCGCCGTCTCCACCCTCAACCGCTACACCGACGACCCCGGACTGCTGCTCCGGGGCTGGGAGAAGACCCTCGCCCCGCTGCGCGCCCTCGGCGTCCCGGTGGTCTACCTCCAGGACACCCCCGTCCCCGGCACCGACGTGCCGGCCTGCGTCTCGGGCCACACCGCGGACCCGGCGGCCTGCGCCTTCGACCGCGCCAAGGCCCAGTGGCCGGACCCGCTGGCCGAGGCCGTCGCGGCGGGCCGGATGCCCGGGGTGCACAGCGTCTCGGTGAACTCCGTGCTCTGCCCCGGCACCGGGAAGGCCTGCCCGGCGGTGCTGGAGCGCATCCTGCTCTACCGCGACGACGCGCACATCACCAACGTGGCGGCGGTGGTGCTCACCCCGCGCCTGGAGCGGCTGCTCACCGAGGCCGGGCTGGTACCCGCCCGCGGCGGCACCGCCGGGACCCCGCAGGCGGGCGGCTGGACGCAGCTGCTGCGGGACGACTTCGACGGGCCGTCCGGGAGCCGCCCCTCGGCCGCCAACTGGCAGTACGACCTCGGTACCTGCTACCCCGGCTGCCCGGCCCCGCAGTGGGGCACCGGCGAGGTCGAGACCATGACCGACTCCACCGCCAACGTCCGCCTGGACGGCAGGGGCGCCCTGGAGATCGTCCCCACCCGCGCGACGGACGGCAGCTGGTCCTCGGGCCGGATCGAGTCCCGCCGGGCCGACCTCAAGCCCCAGCCCGGCGGGGTGATGCGGATCGAGGCCTCGATCGCGCTGCCGGACGTCACCGGCCCGGCCGCAGCCGGGTACTGGCCGGCCTTCTGGACCCTCGGCGGCGAGCTGCGCAACGGCTACACCGGCTGGCCCGCGATCGGCGAGCTGGACGTGATGGAGAACGTCAACGGCCGGGACGCGGTCTTCGGCACCATGCACTGCGGCGTCCTGGACGGCGGCCCCTGCCAGGAGCCCAAGGGCCTCGGTTCGGGTGAGGTCCCGTGCGACGGCTGCCGGTCGGACTTCCACGCCTACGCCGTGGAGGTCGACCTGACCGCCGGGGCGGAGCAGATCCGCTGGTACCTGGACGGCCGCGAGTTCCACCGCGTGGAGGCCTCCCGGATGGACCGCGCCAGCTGGGACAGGGCCGTCGGCAAGGGGCTGTTCCTGATCCTCAACGTGGCCGTCGGCGGCAACCTGCCCGCCGCGTACGGAGGCACCGTCGGCCCGGCCACCGAGCCCGGCCACCCGATGCGGGTCGACTACGTCTCGGTCACCACCAAGCCGGCCGCCAACCGCGGCTGACCTCCCGTCAGGGCCCCGTCGGACACCGTCCGGCGGGGCCCTTCCGCGTCACCCGAGGCCCGAGGGCGAAGCGGAACCCGAGGGCGAAGCGGAACCCGGGCCCGGCGCCGAGGACGGGGAGGACGGCCGTCCCGAGGACGGGGTGGAGGTGCGGAAGGCGGAGGGCTGGGGGGACGGGCCGCCCGGGGAGGTCTCCTGAGTGGCGAGCAGCGCGGTGTACACGGGGGCGCGGCCGACCAGGTCCACCAGCTCGTCCAGGCTCAGCGCCGCCCGGTCCGCCGCCGCCGGGTTGATGACGGAGAGCCCGAAGACCGTGCCGCCCGGCGAGGCGAAGGTGGCCTCCAGGCGCGGGTCGGCCCCGCCGTAGGAGGAGATCCAGCCGGTCGAGCCGTCACCCAGCACCCGGTGCACGCAGGTGGCGGCCTTCTGCGGCCCCGTCCGGGTGCACGGCGACTCCGGGGACTGGCCGGGGGCGACCGGCTGCCCTCCCCGGATGCCCAGCCGGACCGCCTCCGCGGTCGACCCCGGTCGCGGGGAGGGGCTCCCGGGCTCGGTCAGCATGAACTCCGTGAAGCCGGACGGGCTCAGGTGCAGCACCGAGAGCCGCTGCGGCGCGGCTTCCCGCACCGCCTCCCTGAGCCGCTGGAAGCCCTCCTCCATGGTCATCGCCCGGCCGGGGCCGGTCGGCGAGGCACTGGGCGACGGCGAGGCCGTGGCCGTCTCCGGCGTGACGGTGCCCGGCCCGAGGCCGGCGGGGCCGCCCCCCGCCGCGGTCACGTTCACCACCAGCAGCACGGCGGCGGCCGTGAACGCCGCGCCGAGCAGCCCGGCCCGGGCCCGCCGGGCCCGGCGCAGCCGCCGGCCGCGCTCGCGCACGGGGGCCAGCACCGCGGGCAGCGGCGGCTCCTCGTGGTCCAGCACGGCGCCGAACACGGCGGTGGCCAGCCGGCCCTCCTGCTCCGGCCCGGGGTCAGCTGCGGTCATCGTCCTTCTCCTCACTGGTCGTCATGGTCGTGGTGGTGCGGCGCCCCTGGGCCCGGCCCGACGGCCCCGCCCGGCGGCCCGGTCGGCGGATCAGTCCGCGACCAGGTCGAGGACCGAATCGCCCAGCACCTCGCGCAGCTTGCCCAGCGCGCGGTGCGCGTCCGAGCGCACGGTGCCCTCGGCCAGTCCGAGCACCCGGGCGGTCTCGGCCACGGTCTGGTCCTCCCAGTAGCGGAGCACCAGCACCGCGCGGTACTGCGGGCGCAGCTCGGCCAGCGCCGCGCGCAGCGCCAACTGCCGGTCGCTGTCCGGCACTCGGGCGGCCTGGGTCTCGGGCGGTTCGGGGAGGCTCAGCTCCGTGCTGGACCGGCGCCGCAGCCCGTCGATGTGGTCGCGCACCATCACGGTGCGCGCGTACGCTCCGGCCTTGTCCGGCTCCCGCAGGCGTCGCCAGCGCGCGTACAGCTTCACCAGTGCGCCCTGCACCAGGTCCTCCGCCGCGTGCCAGTCCCCGCACAGCAGGTAAGCCGTCCGCCGCAACGCCGGATACCGCGCCGCCACGAACTCCTCGAATCCGGCCTCACCGCTGCCCGCACCCATCCCCGCGCCCCCTCGATCCGTCCGGGGGTTCCGTCCCCCACCCCTCTGACGCGGTGGGCACCCCGTTCCGCTGCAAGGAGTACGCGGTGACGTCCCGTCAGGGCTCGGAGGACGGATGCGTCCGGGGCCCGTTCCGGCCAGCCAGAGGGCCTTCTGCCGGGGACGCCGGGCCACCAGGATGGTGATCACCGGCCGAGCGACGCTCGCCGGAACACCCGCCGCTCCGGCGCCTCCAGCTCTCCCAGAACGGGGTACCCCCATGTCCGCACGTCGTCCGATCCGCCGCACCGCCGCCCTCGCGGCCACCTCCGTGCTGGCGGCCGTGGTGACGGCCGGCGGCCAGGGGACGGCCTCGGCCGCCTCGGTCGCCACCTGGGACAAGGTGGCCCACTGCGAGAGCACCGACAACTGGAGCGCCGTCAACCCCGCCGGCTACTACGGCGGTCTGCAGATCAACCTGCACAACTGGCAGTACTACGGCGGGACCCAGTACGCGGCCCGCCCCGACCAGGCCACCAAGACGCAGCAGATCCTGATAGCCGAGAAGATCCTCGCCGACCAGGGCTACCGCGCGTGGAGCTGCTGGCCCGGCACCGGTCTGGACACCGACCGCGCGGACCCGTTCCCGGCGCCGGCCAACACGGTGCGCCTGGTGGACCTCAAGCCCGGCGGCACGCTGCAGAACGCCGAGGGGAACTTCTCCACCGGCCGGTGGTCCGGCTGGAGCGACCTGGGTGCCACCGGGATCACCGAGGTGACCAGCGCCGCGACCGGGTCGGTGAACCGGATCTTCGCGATCCAGGGCGGCAAGGTCTTCGAGAAGGACGGCAACTACGCCACCGGCCAGTGGTCCGGCTGGTTCCAGCCCGCCACCGGCGCGCTGCCGGTCAACGCCGCCGCCCTCTCGGCCTCCGCCTTCGGCAACACCGTCCACCTGGTGGTGGTCGGCACCGACGGACACCTCTACAACACCGACGCCGACTACAACACCGGCGGCTGGAACGGCTGGACCGACCACGGCGGCGGCTTCAAGCGCGTCACCAGCGCGGCCACCAGCGACAACGTCAACCACATCTTCGCCATCAACAGCAGCGACCAGGTGGTCGAGAAGGACGCCGACTACGCGAACGCCAGCTGGAGCTCCTGGACCAACGCGGGCTCCACCGCGTTCACCGCGCAGGACGTGGCCGCCTCCGCCTCCGGCCGGACCGTGCACCTGAGCGCCGTCGCGCCCGACGGCAGCTGGTCCAACACCGACGGCAACTTCGCCACCGGCCAGTGGAACGGCTGGTTCAAGATGCCCGGCGGCAACCTCAAGCGGATCACCAGCGCCACCGCCAACAACGTCAACCACGTCTTCGCCACCGACACCGGCAACCGCCTGCTGGAGATCGACGGCGACTACAACACCGGCACCTGGAGCTCCTGGGCCCCCGCCGCCGGTGGCGCCGACTCGCTGAGCGCCACCGCCGCCTTCACCAGCTGACGCACCGTCGGTTGGCTCCCGGTCTCCGGACCTCGGCCTCCGGGCCCGCTGCCCGGGGGCCGGTGACAAGTGATCCGTATACACCCCATAGGCTTCCGCACCGACCCCCGTCGACCGCGCGGCGCCCGCCGTGCCGCACTTGGAGATGACATGCCCCGCCTGACCGCCCTCGCCGCCACCACCGCCCTGCTGGCGGCCGTCGGGGGCACCGCCGTCGCGCCCACCGTGAGCAGCGCGGCCACCGTCGCCCCGGCCGCGGCGAACGCGCCGGTGGTGCGGGTGCTGCCGCTGGGCGACTCGATCACCTTCGGCCGCACCAGCTGCACCGGCAACGGCTACCGGGGACCGCTCCAGGGCCTGGCCACCGCCGGCGGCCGGTACGCTCTCGACTTCGTCGGCTCCAACCGCAACGGCGTGATGGACGACTACGCCAACGAGGGCCACCCCGGCTTCACGGTCGATCAGATCGGCCAGGGCGTCGACCAGGGCTGGCTCGCCGCCCGCCCGGACGTGGTGCTGCTGCACATCGGCATCAACGACCTCAACCAGGGCGCCAACGGCACGGACACCGCGGCCAGGGCGGTCGCCCTGGTCAACAAGATCTTCGCCGCGCAGCCGGGCGTCACCGTGATCATGCAGGGCCTGATCGGCGCCAGCACCGGCATGAACAACCCGATGCCGGTCAACCTGTCCGCCAACATGGACGCCTTCAACACCCGCCTCCAGCAGGAGGAGTCCGTCCAGCAGCAGGCCGGCCGGCACTTCCGCTTCGCCAAGGCCCCCACCCTGACCCCGGCTCAGATGAACGACGGCCTGCACCCGAACGACGCCGGCTACGCCGTCTTCGCCCAGGGCTTCGCCACCCTGCTCGACCAGACGTACTCCGCCCGCTGGTTCACCGGCAGCGCCACCCAGCTCGCCCGCCCGTCGGACGCGGTGCGCCTGGTCGGCCTCAAGGACGGCCGCCTGCGCAACGCCGAGGGCGATTTCGCGGCCGGGCAGTGGAGCTCCTGGAACGACATGGGCGCCGACGGGGTCACCGAGGTCACCAGCGCCGCCACCTTCTCGGTGAACCGGATCTTCGCGGTCCGCGACGGCAAGGTCTTCGAGAAGGACGGCGACTACGCCACCGGCCGGTGGTCCAACTGGTTCGAGCCCTCCTTCGCCGACGCCCTCCCCCGCAAGGCCGTCGCGGTCTCCGCCTCCGCGCTCAACCACGCGCTCCACCTGGTCGTGATCGGCGAGGACGGCCACCTCTACAACGCCGACGCGGACTACGAGGCCGGCCGCTGGACCGGCTGGACCGACCACGGCGGCAACTTCAAGCGCGTCACCAGCGCCACCACCACCGACGGCGTCAACCACCTCTTCGCCGTCGACGCCACCACCAACCAGGTGATGGAGAAGGACGGCGACTACTGCGCGGGCCGGTGGAACGGCTGGACCGCCTCCGGGCCGAGCGTCGTCACCGCGCAGGACGTGGCCGCCTCCGCCTCCGGCCGCACCGTCCACCTGAGCGCCGTCACGGCCAACGGCACCTTGGTCAGGACCGACGGCGACTTCGCCGCCGGGCACTGGAGCGGCTGGGCCCAGATGCCCGGCAGCGGCATCACCCGGGTCACCAGCGCCACCGCGAACGGCGTCGAGCACCTCTTCGCCACCAGCGGCGGCCGGCTCAAGGAGCTGGACATCGACCTCGCCGCCGGCACCATGAACAGCTGGGCCGAGCCGGCCGGCGGCGCGGACGCGCAGAGCGCCACCGCCGCCTTCACCAGGTGACCGAGCACGCACACGACGCCGAGGGCGGCCGGGGAATCCCCGGCCGCCCTCGGCGCGTGCGCCCCGCTCAGTCAAGCCGGGCGTCGAAGGCCAGCACCTCCACCAGGGCGTCGACCGAGGCTTCGGGGAGGCCTCGGGAGACGAACCAGGCGCCGATGTTGCGCACGTCGCGCTCCAGGAAGGAGCGTCCGCGCGGGTTGGCGATGACGTCCACGATCTGCGGGACGTCGATGATCACCAGCCGGCCCTCGTGCACCAGGGTGTTGTAGGCCGAGAGGTCGCCGTGCGCGTACCCCTGTCGGGCCAGCACGGAGAGGCTGCGGCCGAGCTGGTCCCAGAGGTCCTGGACGTCCACCTCCTCGGCGGCGTACTGGGCGAGCCGCCGGGCGGCCACGCCGTGTTCGTCGCCGACGAACTCCATCAGGATCTCGGTGCCGGTGATCTGCACCGGGTACGGCACCGCGACCCCGGCCTCCCAGAGGCGGCACAGGGCGGTGAACTCGGCCGCCGCCCACTGCCCGGCGATGGCCTCCTTGCCGAAGGAGGTCCGCTTGGCCATGGCCCGGCTGATCCGGGACTCCTTGTGCTGGCGGCCCTCCAGGTAGCCGGAGTCCCGGTGGAACATCCGGTGCTGGGCGTCGCGGTAGCGCTTGGCCGCCATCAGGGTGCGGCGGCCGGTGCCGGGGACGGCGCGCTCCAGCAGGAAGACGTCGGCCTCCTTGCCGGTCTTGACGATGCCGAGCTCGGTGTCGACGGCGGCGAGCTCGGTCACCACCCAGTCCGGGCGGGGCTCGGGGCCCTTCTCGGTCGGGGTGGACTGGTCCCAGGTGGACCAGCGGTCGCCCTCCGGCGGGCCGTCACCGGCGGGAGGGGTGGTGGGTTCGGCGTCCTCGTCGAAGGAGTCGACGGGGAACTCGGGGAAGAAGTACTCGGGCTCGACGTCGTCGAACCGCTCGTTCCGGCGGCCGCGCCGGGCGCCGCCCTTGGGGCGGATACGGGAGAAGGAATCACTGTCGGCGAAACGCTCGCGCACTGCGGGGGCTCCTGAGGAGTCGGCCCACCGGGGTGCGTCGAAGGGTGTGACGCGTCGTCAGCCGGTGGGCTGGGAACGGAAGTAGGCGTATGGCGCGCACGAAGAAGCGCGCCGCGACACGGCGGCGACCATGCGTACACACCTCCTCGGAACTTCCGGACTCACAACAGCGCGATCACCATAACAGCGGGCCCGCCCGCGGACGCAAGTGGTTTTCCTCAGGCCCCGACCGGGTGCGCCCGCAGCACCGTCGAGGCACCCTCCCGGCGGGCCACCAGCGCGAACGGGAAGCGGTCCAGCTCCAGGCAGAGCGCCACGTCGTCGGGGTGGACGCCCTCCCGGACGCCCTGCGCCAGCTCGGCGGCGGCCAGTGAGCCGGCCGCGCGCAGCAGGTACGGTTCGGCGTCGGCGGGGCCGTCGGCCAGCGCGGCGACGTACTGGGCGCAGGCCAGGTCCTCCTCCGCCCGCCCCCGCTCCCCCGTGACCACGAAGGTGACCTGCTCGGCGCGGTGCTCCCGCAGCACGGCGGCCGTGGCCCCGGCCACCGCGAAGCTCGCGCAGAGCACCAGCGGCGCGTCGCGCACGGCGAGGGCGCCGACCGTTCCGGCGGTGGTCTTCTGGACGACGGTGCGCCCGCCGAGGTCGGCCGTGCGCAGCAGGCCGGGCGAGTTGACGGCGTCGAAGCCGGGGGCGGCCGGGCCGTCCTTGAGGGCGAGCCAGTCGGGGTGACGGGCCTTCAGCTCCAGGGCCTCGTCCAGGGTGGCGGCCAGGACGATCCGCTCGGCTCCGCGGCCCAGGGCCCAGGCGGCGGTGGTGAAGGCCCGCATGACGTCCACCACCACGGCCACGGGCGGGACTCCGGTCAGGTCTTCGATGGCGAGGAAGCGCGCGTCCATCCGTGGACTCTGACACGGAGGCCGGCCGCCCCGCTGGGAATTTCGGCGCGGCGGCCGGTTCGGGGCCTGCCTCGGGGCGGTCTCAGACCGGGTGGCCGGAGGCGTCGGTGTGCAGGGACTGGGTGTTGAACTTGATCTGCCAGACGACCACCTGGCCGCCGGGCCGCTCGCACACTACGGCGCCGTCCTGCCAGGGCCCGTTGCTCGGGTACCACTGACTGCCCACCGGGTCGCCCTGGTTGAGGTGGACGTCGTGGACGCCGAGGCCGGTGGTGAAGGCCTGGCCGAAGACGTAGATGCGGGCGGCGGCCTCCAGGTGCGGCAGCAGGACGTCGAGCGCGTTGTCGCCGTTGCTGGCGATCCAGGGGAAGAAGCGGAGGTAGGGGCGGAAGTGGTCGAGGCCGCCGAGGCCGAGGATGCGACGGCGCAGCTTGGTCACCGAGGTGGCCAGCGAGTCCGAGAGGTCCGGGCCGAACATCGGGCTGCCGGGCGGGTGCGGAGCGAGGGTGTGGTGGAGGCGGGCGGAGGCGGCGGTGAGCCACTCGAACCAGAGGCGGTTGCGCAGCAGCGGGCTGCGGACGTAGTCGAGGGCGCCGGAGGTGGCCGAGGAGACCAGGTGGTGGAAGCCGTCGGGGCGGTTGCGCAGGCCGGCGATGTCCGCCCCGGTCAGGTCGTCGACCACGCGGTAGCTGACGCCGACGCTGCCGGGGGCGTCCACGTCGAGGGCGGCCTGGTAGACGCCGACGGGCGTCTGGAGGAAGAGGTGCCCGTGGTACCACTGGCCGAAGTCGTGGGTCGGGTCGCGGGAGAAGTCGTGCAGGCTTCCGATGGCGACCCCGTAGTTCGGAAGAGCCATACCCCCCACTCTCCGCCCACCACGACCCGACCGCAGGCCGAACGGCCCTGCGCGGCAGCCCCGTCGGACCCCTCCGTCCACGCCTGAGCTGCCCGAACGGGCAGTCTTCCGTCACTCTGTGCCGACGGCCGGGAACGGTCAGGCACCGTGATCCGGCCATGTTCCGGGAGACCGTCCGGTGACCGGAAGATGAAGGCCCGGATATCGGACGAGCCGGTGGGCGGCGCGCCTGGGCGGCTGACGCCGGGGATCGCCGCTGGTCCCCTGCGGGACGCGTCCGGATGGTGAGACGGAGGTGGTCACCAGGGGAACGGCCGGAGGGCCGCCGCAGGGTGTCCGGTACCGGTCGGTACCCCGGGGCCGGAAATGATCGAGGTGCTTGCTCCGCTTCGAATCCGTGACCGAGAGTCACTCGGGTGAACGAAGAACCCCGTCCGTCCCAGGACCGCCTGCTAGCCCACCGCGACTTCCGGCACCTGCTGCTCGGCGCCGCCACCAGTCAGGCCGGCAGTCAGGTCACCCTGGTCGCACTGCCGTTGGCGGCGGTGCTGGAGCTGCACGCCTCGGCCTTCCAGGTCGGCCTGCTGACCGCGGCCGAGACCGCCGCCTTCGTCCTGGTGGGCCTGCCCGCCGGGGCCTGGCTGGACCGGATGCGGAAGCTGCCGGTGCTGGTCCGGGCCGACCTGGTGCGCCTGCTCGCCGTCGGCTCGATCCCACCGGCCGCGCTGGCGGGCGTGCTGACGATGGCCCAGCTCTACGCCGTCGCGCTGGTCACCGGCGTGGCGACGGTCTTCTTCGACGTGGCCCACCAGTCGTACCTGCCCTCCCTGCTGCCGCGCGAACGGCTGGTGGCCGGCAACGGCGCGCTGGAGACCGTGCGCTCCAGTGCGCAGATCGTCGGCCCGGGCCTGGGCGGCGGGCTGGTCCAACTCCTCGGCGCGCCACTGGCGATCGTCGCCGACGCCGTCGGGTACCTGGCCTCGGCGCTGCTGCTGGGCCGGATCCGCGCCGTGGAGGAGGAGCCGCGGCCCGCGACCGGAGGCTCGCTGCGGGCCCAGGTCGCCGAGGGCCTGCGGTTCGTGCTCGGTCACCCGCTGCTGCGCACCATCGCGGCCGCGACCGGGCTGTCCAACCTCTTCGCCGCGGTCCTGATGGCCGTGCAGACCGTGTTCTGGGTCCGGGAGTTGGAGCTGTCGCCGGGTGCGATCGGCGTCCTGCTGTCGGTCTCGGCGCTCGGCGGGCTGGCCGGCGCGCTCTGTGCCGGCCGACTGGCCGCGCGCTTCGGCCAGGCCCGGGTGATCTGGCTGTCCGCGCTGCTGGCCGCGCCGTTCGCGCTGCTCTGGCCGCTCTCGGCCGGTCCGGCGGCACCGGTGCTGTTCGCCGTGGGCTCGGCGGTGGTGCTGTTCGGCGCCGTGGTCTACAACGTCGCCCAGGTGAGCCTGCGTCAGGCGCTCTGCCCGCCGGAGCTGCTGGGCCGGATGAACGCCACCATGCGCTTCCTGGTCTGGGGAACGCTCCCGCTGGGCGCGCTGCTGGGCGGCGCCGTCGCCGACGCGGCCGGGCCGCGCACCGCCCTCTGGGTCTGCGCCCTCGGCTTCCTCGCCGTCCCCCTCCCCCTGCTCCTGTCGCCGCTGCGTCGGCTGCGCGACCTGCCCGCCGACGGGGCCGAGCCCCGCGCGACCGCGACCGCCCGCTGAACCCGCCCGGTGCGCCCGAGGGCACCCGACCCGAAAGCAGACGACCGTGCACACCAGCATCACCGCCGCCTACCTCGCCCGGTACCGGACGCTCGCCGGCTCCGCCGCCCCGGACGGACCGCTCCCGCTCACCGGCGCGCAGCGCCGCTTCCTGCTCGCCCGGCGGATGCGCCCGCTGGCCCGGCCGGACACCGTGCCGCTGTTCTTCCTCTTCCCGCGCGGCACCGTCGACCCGGCCCGGCTGCGGCGCGCCGCGCTCCGCCTGACGGCGCGTCACCCCGCCCTGCGCGGCCGGTTCACCACCGTGCGCGGCACCCCGGTGCTGCGGCTCGGCGAGCCCGCCGCGGAGGTCGCCGAACTGGTCGTCGCCCCCGGTGGCTCCGCCGAGGAGGCCGCCCGCGAGGCGCTGCTCACCTGGCCCGCCGAGGGGCCGGTGCTGAGGCTGCTGGTCGCCGCCGCCCCCGGCGCGGAGCAGGAGCTGCTCACCGTCGCGCTCGACCACGCCGCCTGTGACGAGCAGTCGCTCGGCCTGGTCACGGCGGGCCTGTCGGAGGCGTACGCGCTGGACGGGACCGGGGGCCGGGAGGACGACGGGCTGACGGCCTACCGGGAGGCGGTGGAGCTCCAGTTGGCCGCCGAGCAGGAGGCCGCCTCCCCCGCCGCGCGGGCGCACTGGGCCGCCCGGCTCGGACGGCTCGGCGAGGGGGCGCAGGCTCCGGAGGGCACCCGGCCGACCGGAGCGCTAGCCGAGCGGCTGCCCGCCGTCACCGGGGCCGCCCGCGGCTCGGTCTTCCCGGCACTGCTGGATGCGGTGAGCGCCACCGGGCACCGGCTGCTCGACACTCGGCGGACGCTGGCCGTCGGCTACCCCTGGGGCGGGCGTCCGGGGCCGGCCGCGGAGGTGGTCGGATGCTTCCTCAACACCCTGGTCCACCCCGGCGCCGCGGGCCCCGCCGAGCTCGACCGGCTGGCCGACGCCTGGTGGGACGACCTGGAGCACGCCGGGACCCCGTTCGACGAGGTGGTGCACGCGGCCCGCTCGGGCGGCGCCCACTGGTCCGGCGCGCTGGACGGGCTGCTCACCTTCGAGGACCTGCGGCGCCGGCCGCCCCTGGTGCTCGACGGCGTGGCCGGGCGGGAGACCCACCCCTCCGGGCGGCCGATCGGCGCCCCGTTCGCGGTCGCCGCCTCGCACGGGGAGCGGGAGCTGCTGGTCCGGCTGGTCTGGGACCGCGCCCGCTGTCACGACCGGGACGCCGAAGCGGCCTTCGAGGCCCTGCTCCTGACCCTGCGCCACCACCTCGCGCCGCTCCCCGCCGGGGTCTGACGGACCCGGGCCCCGAGAGACCACCGGACGTCCGCGTCCGGCCCCCCACAGCTCCCCCGACGGACGGCCACCACCCCGGCCGCCGTCCGCGGGCGCGCACCCGCACACGGGCGCGCCCCGACCACACGCACCAGCCACAGCAAGGGAACCCACCATGTTCGACCTCTCCTCCTCGCAGGAGATCGTCTGGTTGCACGAGCAGATGCTCCCCGGCAGCCGCGCCTACAACTTCACCGCGGCCCTGGACCTCTGGGGCACGCTCGACACCGGGGCCCTGCGCGCCGGGCTGACCGCCGTGCTGGCCCACCACCCCGGCCTGCGGCTGGAGCTGGTCCCGCGCGCGGAGGGCCTGCCCGGTCAGCGCGTCGGCGGGCGCACCGAGCCCCGGCTGCGCACCAGCGACCTCTCCGCCGAGGCCGACCCCGAGGCCGCGTTCCGCGCCCTGCTGACCGCTGAGGCCGAGGAGCCGCTCGACACCGAGAGCGCCCCGCTGCTGCGCTGGCACCTCGTCAGGCTGGAGGAGGACCACCACCGGCTGATCCACGTGGAGCACCACCTGATCCACGACGGGCACTCCTTCGCGGTCCTGCTGCGCGACCTCTTCACCGTCTACCGGGCCGAAGTACTGGGCGAGAAGGCCGAGTTGCCGGCGGCCCCGTCCTACGAGGAGCACGCCAGGAAGGGCTCCGACCCCGCCACCGCCGAGGCCCGGGCGGAGGCCCGCGCACGCAGTCTGGCGTTCTGGCGCCAGGAGCTGGCGGACGCGCCGCTGGACCTCACCCTGCCCGGGCTGGCCCGCCCCGGCGCCGTGCGCCGCCACCGGGGCGGTCAGCTGCGCCAGACCATCGGGGCCGACCTGGCCGAGCGGCTGCACGAGCGGAGCCGGGCCGACGGCCACACCCCTTACAGCACCCTGCTCGCGCTCTTCGCCGAACTGCTGCGCCGGCACGGCGGCCACCGCGAGACGGTGATCGGCACCGCCGTCGGCAACCGGCCGCTCGGCTTCGAGGGCACCGTCGGCATGTTCGTGAACACCGTGCCGCTGCGGCTGCGGCTGGACCCGGCCGCGCCGGGCACCGAGGCGGTGGACGAGGTGACCGAGGTGCTGCTGCGGGCGCTGCCCCACCAGGACGTCCCCGTGCAGGAGTTGACCCGTGCGCTCGGGCTGCACACCACCGGCGCCGACAACCCGCTGTTCGACGTGATGTTCAGCGCGCACGACGCCTCGCTGCCCGACGTCCAGGCACCCGGCCTGGAGGTCTCGCTCTACGAGGGCTTCAACACCGGGACCACCCGCTTCGACCTGGACGTGGTGCTGCTGCCGGACGACCGCCGGGTGGTCGGCGAGAAGCACGGCGCGGCGGGCATGATGCTGATCTGGGACTACGACGTGGACCTGTTCGGCGAGGCCGTCGCCGAACTGCTGGCGGAGCGCATGGTCGGCCTGCTCCGCGACTACCTGGACCGCCCCGGGGCTCCGCTGGCCGAACTCGCCGTCTTCGCACCGGAGTCGAGCACCGAGGAGACGACCGAGGAGACGACCGGGGAGACGGCCGGGGAGACGGCCGGGGAGCCCGACGGATTCGACGGGCTCGACCCGGTGGCCGCGCACGACCCCGGGGCGCTCGCCCTGCTGGCCGGCACCGAGCGGCTCAGCTACGGCGAGCTGGACCGCCGGGTCAGCGCCCTGGCCGAGCGGCTGCGCGCCGCCGGGGTGCTGCCCGGGCAGCCGGTCGCCACCGTGCTGCCGCGCGGCACCGACGGCGTGGTGGCCCTGCTGGCCTGCCTGCGCCTCGGCGCGGTGTACGCGCCGCTCTCGGCCGAGGACCCGGCCGCCCGCCTCGGCCTGCTGATCGAACGGCTGGCTCCCGCCCTGGTGCTGGCCACCCGTCAGAGCGCGCTGGCCCTGCCCGCCACCGGCGTCACCCCCGCGCTGCTGGACGGCCCCGCCGCGTTCCCGCCGGCCGCTGCGGCCGCCGTCCTGGACGGCGCCGCCTACGTGATCCACACCTCCGGCTCCACCGGGGTGCCCAAGCCCGTCCTGGTCGGACGCCGGGCGCTGGCCCGCTACGTCGCCGGTGTCGTGCGGCGGTACGGGCTGACCGCCGCCGACCGGGTGCTGCTCTTCGCCCGGCCCTCCTTCGACGTGGCGCTGGAGGAGGTGCTGCCCTCGCTGGCGGCCGGGGCCGCCCTGGTGCTGCCCCAGCGCGAGGTGCCGACCGGGACGGAGCTGGTCGCCGTGCTGGCGGCCCGCGGCGTCACCGTGGCCAACCTGCCGACCAGTTACTTCCTGGCCGTCCGCGAGGAGCTGCGCGAGGCGCTGGCGGACGGGCGCTGGTCGCCCCGGCTGCTGGTGCTGGGCGGCGAGCGGCTGCCGGCCGCCGCGCTGCGCGAGGTCACCGCGGCGACCGCCGCCACCGTGGTCAACGCCTACGGCGTCACCGAGGCCACCGTCACCTCCACCGCCCACGAGGTCTCGGCCGCCGACCTGGAGGCCGCCGAGATCCCGCTCGGCACCGAGCTGCCGGGGGTGCGGGTGCACGTACTGGACGAGGGCCTGCAACCGCTCCCGGCCGGTGCCGTGGGCGAGTTGGTGGTGGCGGGCGAGGCGCTGGCCGAGGGCTACCTCGGCCTGCCCGAGGTCACGGCGGCGCGCTTCGTGAACGTCCCCGCGCTGGACGGCGAGCGGGTCTACCGCACCGGGGACCGCGGCTACCGCGACCTGTCCGGCCGGCTCTGGTTCCTCGGCCGCCAGGACAACCAGGTGAAGCTGCGCGGCTTCCGGATCGAGCTGGAGGAGATCGAGGCCGCCGCCTCGGCCGAACTCGGCGGCCGGTCCTGCGCGGTGGTCCTCCACCGGGACGAGGCGGGCGCCCCGCTGCTGCTCGGCTTCCTGGAGGCCGCCGAGCAGCCCGACCGGACCGCCCTGCACGCCGCGCTCTCCGAGCGGCTTCCCGCCGCGCTGGTACCGGCCCAGTGGACGGCCCTGGCCGCCATGCCACTGCTGCCGGGCGGCAAGCCGGACCGCGCCGCGCTGGCCCGTATGGCGTCCGAACTCCCCTCCACCGAACGGGAGTCAGCACCTGCGGCCACCTTCGAGGACCCGGCCCAGGAGCTGGTCGCGCAGGCCTGGCGCGCCGTGCTCGGCCACGACTCCTTCACCGCCGACTCGCACTTCTTCGAAGCCGGCGGCCACTCGCTGCTGGCGGCGCAGCTCGCCGCGCAGCTGGAGCCGCTGCTCGGCAGCCGGCCCGCGCTGCGCACCCTCTTCCGGCACCCGGTGCTGGCGGACCAGGCCCGCGTCCTGACCGGGGGTGCCGCATGACCGCCGCGCCGCCGGCCGCCCCGCGCACCCTCTCCCCCTCCGCCGTGCTGGCCGACGGCCACCGTGAGCTGGTCGAGTCCTTCGAGAGCTTCATCCGCCGCGAACTCGTGCCGCTCGCAGCCGAGTTGCCGGAGACCGCCGACCAGGTGCCGGCCGATCTGCGGGCCTACGTGCGGCGCCGCTCCGCCGCGCTCGGCTTCTACGCCGGCGACCAGCCGGAGGAGCTCGGCGGCGCCGGGATGCCGTTCACCGCCGTGGTGCTGCTGCACCACGCGGCCGGGCGCAGCGGCTGCCCGCTCGCCCCGTACGCGCTGGCCGGTTCGGACGGGCCGAGTCCGCTGCTGCGGCACGGCACGCCCGAGCAGATCGAGCGCTACCTGGTCCCGCTGGTGCGCGGCGAGTCCGCGCGCTGCCTGGCGCTGACCGAGCCGCACGCCGGGTCGGACGCGTTCCGGCTGACCACCACCGCCGTGCGCACCGAGGGGGGATGGCGGATCGACGGGCGCAAGACCTTCGTCTCCAACGCCGACCGGGCCGACGTCGTCCTGGTGGTCACCGCCACCGACCTCGGCACTGGCCACGGCCCGACGGCCGGTGCCACCGCCTTCGTGCTGCCGATGGACACCCCCGGCCTGCGGATCGGCCAGCGCTACGAGGGGATGTCCGGCGAGCCGCTGTTCGAGCTGCTGCTGGACGGCGTCCTGGCCCCCGAGGAGGCCGTGATCGGCGGCGAGGAGGGGATCGGCGCGGCGGCCGCGCTGGCCATGGACAGCCTCTCCCGCGGCCGGCTGGTGGTGGCCGCGATGTGCGACGGCATCGCCGAGTACGCGCTGCGGCTGGGGGTGGAGTACGCCCGTGAGCGGGAGGCCTTCGGCGCCCGGATCGGTGCCTACCAGCACGTCCAGGAGCACCTGGTGACCACCCGCGCCGAGGTGGAGGCCGCGAAGCTGCTCACGCTGGCCTGCGCCCGGCTGGTGGACGAGGGCACCGAGGCGCCGGAGAACGCCGCGCTCGCCAAGCTGACCTCCTCCGAGACCGCCGTCCGCGCGGTGGACCGCGCGCTCCAGGTGCACGGCGCCACCGGCTGGGTGCGCGGCCATCCGCTGGAGCAGCTGTACCGCTACGTCCGGATGATGACGATCATCGAGGGGACCTCCGAGGTCCAGAAGGTGATCATCGCCCAGGCCATGGGCCTGAGTTGACCGCCCCTCCCCCCTTCTCGGAGAGCTCACGATGACCACTGCCCCCATCCCCAGCACCGCGCACGGCGCTCCGCACCAGGACGCACCGGTGCTCGACCTGTTCACCGACTGGGCCCGCCGGACCCCGGACGCGCCCGCCCTCGTCGACGGCTGCACCACCGTCAGCTACGGCGAACTCGACCGGCTGGCGGACGAGTTGGCCACCGCGCTGCGCGACCGGGTACGTCCCGGCGAGCTGGTCGGCCTCTGCCTCGACCACTCGGCCGCGCTGGCCGCCGCGGCCGTCGCGGTGGCCCGGCTCGGCGCCGTCTCGCTGCCACTCGGCCCGCGGCCCGGCGAGCGGCGGCTCCAGGCCGTCACGGAGAACCTCCGGCTCGCCTGCCTGATCGGCGAGACCTCCGTACTGCCGCCGGCCCACCGCAACGGGGAGCACCTCGTCCTTCCCCTGCCCGTGGCCGGCGGTGGTACGGGACCGGCCTCCCCGTCCGTCCCGGCCCCGGCCGTGGTGGCGGCCTTCGCGCCGTCGGCCGAGGGCGCGGCGGGCGCCCCGGAGGGCAGCTTCTACGCGGTGCTCACCTCCGGCTCCACCGGCACCCCGAAGGCCGTCGCGGTCGGCGTGCCCTCGCTCGGCTCGCTGCTGCACTGGTACCGCGGCCTCACCGGCCTCGGCCCGGGCGAGCGGCACAGCCTGCTGATCGGCGTCGCCTTCGACCCGCACCTGATGGAGCTCTGGGGCACGCTCACCTCGGGCGCCGCGCTCTGCGTCGCCCCCGAGGCGGTGCGCTGGGACACCGCCGCGCTCACCGACTGGTGGCGGGAGGCCGGCATCACGGTCTCCGTGCTGCCCACGCCGCTGGCCGAGCCCCTGCTGGACCGCCCCTGGCCCGCCGGCCTGACCCTGCGTCACCTGATGATCGGCGGCGACCGGCTGCGCCGGACCCCCGGCCCGGACGTCACCGCCACCGTCCACAACGCCTACGGACCGGCCGAGGCCACGGTGGCGACCACCGTGCACACCATGGCCCCGGGCGCGGACCACGGCGCCGGGGCGCCGCCGATCGGCCTGCCGGTGCCCGGCGCCGTCGTCCTGGTCACCGACCCGGAGGGGCGCCCGGTCGGGCGCGGCGCCACCGGCGAGCTGCGGATCGGCGGACACGGCCTGGCCCTCGGCTACCTGGACGCGGAGCTCACCGCCCGCCGCTTCGTGCCCGCCCCGGACGGCGTGGGCGCCGGGGACCGGGTGTACCGGACCGGGGACCGGGTGCTGATGCGTCCTGACGGCGTGTTGGAGTTCCACGGCCGGCTGGACGACCAGGTGAAGGTCAGCGGGGTGCGGATCGAACCGGCCGAGGTGGAGGCCGCGTTCGAGCGTGACCCCCGGGTCCGCCGCGCGGCCGTGGCCGCCCGGCCGGGGCCCGCGGGGGTCCAGCTGCTGGCCTTCGTCCAGCCCGCGCCGGAGGGCACGCCGCCCGTCGCCGACCTGCTCGCCGAGGCCCGGGCCTGGCTGCCCGAGCAGGCCGTCCCGGCGGTGGTCCGGCTGGTGGACGCCTTCCCGCTGGACGCCAACGGCAAGGTCGACCGGGCCGCGCTGCTGGCCGCCGAGCAGGCCGGCCGACCCGTCGGCGACGGCGCGGCGGGTGACACCGACACCGAGCGGTTCGTGGTCCGGACCTTCCGGGAGCTGCTGGGCCGGGACGGACTCGGCCCGCAGGACGACTTCAAGGACGCCGGCGGCACCTCGCTGGCCGCCGCCCGGCTGCTCGCCGCCGTGGAGCAGGAGTACGGCGTGCGGCTGCGCGCCGCGCAGCTGCTGCGCTGCCCGGACCTGCGGGAGGTCGCCCGCCTCGTCGACGAACGCCGCCCGGCGGCCGCCGCCGCCCGGGCCTGACCGCCCCCCGTACCCCGCGCGCGGCGCTCCGCACGCAGAGCGCCGCACTCACCAGGCCGCGTGCCGCGCGCCCGCGCCGCCGCACCAGGGCGCCCCGGCCCATCAGCCGGGGCGCCCGGAAGGGAACTTCCTTGTCCGCTCCCACTCCTGACGCCTCCGCACCGCCCACCGGCTCCGCACAGTCGCCCCGCTCGGTGCCGTCCACCGACTCCGCGCCGAACCCCCGCTCCGTACCGGCCCTGATCGCCGCCCGTGCCGAGGCCTCACCGCAGGCACTGGCCGTGACCGACGGGTCCGTCGCCCTGACGTACGGCCAACTCGTCACCTCCGCAGGCCGGTTGGCCGCCGAGCTGACCCGCCACGGGATCGGCCCCGGCAGCGCCGTCGGCCTGCTCGCGGCCCGCTCCACCCGGCTGGTGGTGGCCCAGCTGGCCGTCTGGTGGGCCGGCGCCCACAGCGTGCCGCTGGACCCGGCGTACCCGCGCCCGCGCACCGCCGAGATGATCGCGGACGCCGGGGTCTCCCTGGTGCTCGGCGACAAGGCGCTGCTCGCCGAGGCCCGGCTGACCGCCGCCCAGGCGCTGGAGCTGTCCGAGGAGGGTCTCCTCGCCGAGGGTCCGGCCACTCCTCCGGCCGCCACCGGCCCGGACGAGGTCGCGATGGTGTTCTACACCTCCGGCTCCACCGGCCGCCCCAAGGGCGTCCTGGTGCCGCACCGTGCCGTCACCGACCTGGTGACCGCCGCCGACGGCATCCCGCTCGGCCCCGGGCACCGCGTGCTGTTCCACTCCCCGCTCACCTTCGACGCCTCCACCTTCGAGCTCTGGGCCCCGCTGACCCGGGGCGCGGCCGTCGCGGTCTCCCCCGCCGACCGGCCCACGGGGGAGGAACTCGCCCGGGACGTCGAGCGGTTCGGCGTCACCCACGCCTTCCTCACCACCGCGCTCTTCCACCACCTGGCCGCCCGCCGGTCCCGGCTCTTCGGCGTCCTGCGCACCCTGGTCACCGGCGGCGAGACGCTCTCCCCCGAGCACGCCGGATCCGTCCTTCAGGCCTTCCCCTGGCTGGAGTTGGTGAACGCCTACGGGCCCACCGAGGCCACCACCTTCACCACCCTGCACCGCGTCTCGCCCGCCGACTGCTCCGGCCCCGTCCCGATCGGCCGCCCCTTCGGCGGCGCCACCGTCGCCGTGCTGGACGACCACCGGCAGCCCGTCCCGCCGGGCGGGCAGGGCGAGTTGTGGATCGGCGGCGCCCGCGCCGCGCTCGGCTACCTAGGGCAGGCCGAGCTCACCGCCGACCGCTTCCGCGAGCTGCCGGGCCTCGGTCGGGCGTACCGCAGCGGCGACCTGGTCAGCCAACGCCCGGACGGCGCCCTGGACTTCCACGGGCGGGCCGACCAGCAGGTCAAGGTGCGCGGCTTCCGGATCGAGCCCGGTGAGACCGAGCACGCCCTCGTCCAGCTCCCCGAGGTGGCCGAGGCCGCCGTCGTGGTCCGGGGCGCGGGGCGCGAGGACGCCGCCCTCACCGCGTACGTGGTCCCCGCCGAGGGCCACCGGCCGGCTGGCGAGGCGCTGCGCGCCCGGCTGGCCGAACGGCTGCCGGCCCACCTGGTGCCGACCGCCTGGACGGTGCTCGACCGGCTGCCGCTGACCGGCAGCGGCAAGGTCGACCGCCGGGCGCTGGCCGAGGACGCCGCTCCGGCGGCGACCGCGCAGGCACCTTCCGGCCGCACGCTCACCCCCATCGAACAGGCCGTGGCCGAGGCCTGGTCGCGGGCGCTCGACCGCCCGGTCACCGACCCGGCCGCCGACTTCCTGGCCGAGGGCGGCCACTCCCTGCTCGCCCTCTGGGTGGTCGACGACCTGCGCGAGGACCTGGGCGTCGAGCTCACCCTGGCGGAGTTCTTCGCCCATCCCACCGTGGGCCGTCAGGCCGCCCTGGTAGAACGGGCCCTGCTCGCCGCGACCGCCCCCGCCACCCCAGCCACCTCCGCCGCTCCCACCGCTCCCACCGAGGAGGGCCGATGACCGACACCGACCTGAGCACCCGTCAGGCCGAACTGCTCCGGCGCGCCCGATCGGGCGGCAGCCGCACCGCCCGCCGCACCACCTCCGGCCCGGACCTGCGCCCGGGGCCGGACGGCCCCGCACCGCTCTCGCACGCCCAGCACCGCATGTGGCTGATGGACCGTCTCGGGCAGGGCGGCGCCCGGTACCACGTGCCGGTGGCGGCCCGGCTGCGCGGCCCGCTCGACACCGAGGCACTGGGCGCCGCGCTGACCGCCCTCACCGAACGGCACGCCGTCCTGCGCACCCGCTACGTCCAGCCGCCCGGCGACGGGGAGACGGAGCCCTACCAGGAGGTGCTGCCGACCGCGCCCGTCCCCGTCGAGGTCCGCGCGGCCGAGGCCTCGCCCGCGCTCCTGAGGGCCGAAGCCTCCCGCCCCTTCGACCTCGCGACCGGCCCGGTGCTGCGCGCCCTGGTCCTGCGGCACGGGCCCGAGGACCACACCCTCCTCCTGACGGTGCACCACATCGCCGTCGACGGCTCCAGCCTGCCGCTGCTCACCGCCGACCTGGCCGCCCTGTACACCGCCGCACGCACCGGCACCCCCGCCGATCTGCCCGAACTCCCGCTCCGGTACGCCGACTTCGCCCGCTGGGAGCGGGCCCGCGACCCGGAGTTCGCCGCCGTGGCCGCGACCCTCGCGGCACGGCTGGCCGGGGCCCGTCCGCTGCCGCTGCTGCGGCCGGTGCCCGGCGGTCCGCGCGCCGGCACCGCCGCGCTGCACAGCGCGCCGCTCGGCCCGGGGACCCTCGACGGGCTGCGCCGCCTGGCCACCGGACACGGCGCCACCCTCTACACGGTGGTGCTCGCCGCCGCGCTGGCCACCCTGCACCGCGCCACCGGCGAGCGGGACCTCACCGTCGGCCTCGCCAGCGGCCACCGCGCCCGCCCCGAACTGCGCCGCCTGGTCGGCCTCGGCGTCAACACCCTGGCCGTCCGCACCGATCTGGGCGGCGACCCGGAGTTCACCGAGGCGCTCGACCGGGTCCGCACCGCACTGCTCGACGCGCAGCACCACCACGACCTGCCCTTCGACCTGGTGGTGGAGCGGCTGGGCCCCGAGGCCCGCGGCGCGGACGGCGGCGCCCTGCTCAACGTCACCTGCGACCTGGTCCAGCCGGTCGCCCCGCTGCGGCTGCCGGGGCTCACCGCCGAGGCCGTCCACGTCGAGCTCGGTCTGGCCAAGTTCGGCCTCGGACTGCTGGTCGAGGACGGGCCCGAGCCGCGCTGCCTGGTCCAGCACGACACCGACGCCCTGGACCGGGCCACCGGCGAGCGGCTGCTCACCGCCTTCGCGGCGGTGCTGGAAGCGGTGGCCGCCGACCCCGCCCGCCGGCTCGGCGCGCTCCCCGGCGGGCCGCTCACCACGCCGCCCCCCACTCCGCCTCCCGCACCGGCTCAACATCCAGCGGTGGCAGTGCTGTTGGCCGATCCCTGGATCACCGACGCCGCCGTGGTCACCGCCGAGGGCCTGCCCACCCTCGCGTACGTCACCGTGCGCGGCCCGCTGGCCCCGAGCGGCGGCGCGCTGCGCCTCGAAATGCGGCGGCGCCGACGCCTGACGCCCGCCCAGACCCCGGCCACCGTCACGGTGGTGGACGCCCTGCCCCGCACCGCCGACGGCGCGCCGGACCTCGCCCGCCTCCCGGGCACGGAGGCCCACCTCACCCCTCCGGCCGCCCCGGCCCCGGTGGCCGGGCCGCTGGACGCGGTCCGCACCGCCTTCGGTGAGCTGCTCGGCAGCCGCCCCGACCCCGACGCGGACTTCTTCGTGCTCGGCGGCCACTCCCTCCTGGCCGTCCAGCTCGCCGAACGCCTGCGCGGCCGCACCGGCCTTCCGCTCACCGGCCTGGACATCCTCGAACGGCGCACCCCGCTCGCGCTCAGCGCCCTGCTCGCCGAGCGCGAGCAGGAGCGCCGCACCCTCGCGGCTCGGACCACCGGACCGCGGACCACGGCCACCCGCACGGGGACGGTCCTGCTCACCGGCGCCACCGGGGGCGTCGGCGCCGCGGTCCTCCAGGAACTGCTGGCCCAGGGGCGGCCGGTGCGCGCCCTGGCCCGGCCGGAGTCCGCCCACCTGGTCGCCCTGGACGGCGTCCAGGTCGCCGAGGGCGACCTCACCGACCCGGACAGCCTGCGCCGCGCGGTCGAGGGGGTGGACGCGGTGATCCACGCCGCCTGCACCTTCACCGACCACGAGACCGACCTCGCCGCCATGCGGGCCCTGCTGGACGGCTGGACCGACGGCGGCTTCGTCTTCGTCAGCAGCACCGACGCGTACGGCCGCCCCGCCTCCACCGAGGTCCCCGAGGGCGCCCCCGCCACCGAGCCGGTCACCCCGTACGGGCGGGCCAAACTCACCTGCGAGCAGCTGCTGTTGGACCGTTCCTCGGGCAGCCGCACCGGCACCGTGGTCCGGCCGCCGATCGTCTGGGGGCCGCAGCGGCGCCTGCGCGACCAGCTCCGCTGGGGCTCCACCGGCGAGCTCTACCAGGCCGCCCTGGCCGGCCGCCCCCTGGTGCTCCCCGCCCCCGGCACCGGCGGCCACGCCTGGCACGGCGCCTCCTGGGTGCACTCCGCCGCCCTGGCCCGCGCCGTGGTCGCCTGCGCGTCCGGCACCGCCCCCGGACGGATCGTCAACGCCGTGACCGGCCACGTCTCCTGGGCCGACTTCGGCGCCGAACTGATCCGCCTCCTCGACTCCTCCTCCACCGTCACCCTCACCGACACCCCCGACCCGGAACTCCTCCGCCCCTGGCACTACGGCGCCGAAGCCCTCACCGACCTCCTCCACCCCGAACCGGGCGAGGACTGGCGCACCGTCCTGGCCGCCATGACCCGCTGATCGTCATCAACTCCCTTTCCATAAAAGCATCTTGTGCATACCTTTCAAAGCGTGGTACCACAGTTGTGGTGGCCGACGGTGCCGTGGCACGCACCAATGCGCCGTCGCCATCCGCCTGTTTCCCCTTCCGATCGGAGGGGGGAATTCCGTACGAACAGTCGGAAGAATGGGAGTCGAACCATGGAAACGCGAGACCACGACGCCCCCTGGGGCACCACCCGCATGGCGCCGTACGCCGAGACCAGCACCATCCGCGTGCTCACCCCGGTGATCGACCCCGAGACCCAGATCGCCGTGATCATCGACGAAGCCGGCCGCACGGTCGAGCTCGGTCGCCACCTGGCCGCCGACAGTCCCTCGAACTCCACCAGCACCAACGTCAGCAGCAGCACGACGGACTCCACCAGCACGAGTGGTCCGGACAGCTCCGACTCCGACAGCAGCTCCGACTCGGACTACGACTCGGACCACGACCACAGCCACGGCCGGTGACAACAGGCCCACTCGGCGCGACGCTGGTGCTGACCAATCGCCATGACGTGACTGCGGACCTCGTCCTGCGCATCCTGGCGGAACGTCAGGTGCCGGTGGTCCGTCTGGACCCCGGCGCCGACCTGCACACCGGTGCCGCGCTGACCGCCACGTACCGCACGGGCGGTCAGCTCGGCACCTTGCGGACGCCGAGCAGGGAACTCGACCTCACCGGGGTCCGCTCGGTCTGGACCCGCCGCCCCTCTCCGTTCGACGGCCCGGGCGAACTGAACGACCAGGACCGCAGGTTCGCCGGATCGCAGTCCTCATGGGGCGTCGGCGGCATTCTGGCCTCGCTCCCCGGGGCCCACTACGTGAATCACCCGTGGAGCAACCGGGCAGCGGAGTACAAGCCGTTCCAACTCGCCACCGCACAGCGCAGCGGCTTCCCGGTGCCCGACACCCTGATCACCAATGACCCTTTTCGAGCGCGGGACTTCATCGCCGAGCAGGCCGGTGGAGCGGTCTACAAGCCGTTGTGGAACACCCCGTACCTAGTTGACGAGAAACCGCAGCAGGTATGGGTGCGGGAGGTCCGTGCGAACGAGATCACGGCCGCCGTTTCCGCCTGCCCCCACCTTTTCCAAGCCAAGGTGGAGAAGGAATTCGACGTGCGACTGACGGCTGTCGGCAGCCGGCTGTTCGCGGTCCGGATCGACAGCCCCGACCTCGACTGGCGGCAGCGCCAGTCCCGGATGGAGTGCATTCCGGTCGAGGTCCCCGAACAGGTCGCGCACTCGGTCCTCGCCTACCTCGCAACCTGTCAGCTCGTGTACGGAGCCTTCGACTTCGCCGTCACGACCGCTGGTGACTGGTACTTCCTCGAGTGCAACCCCAACGGACAGTGGGCGTGGCAACCCGATGCGGTCACCGACTCGATCGCCCACGCCATCGCCGACCACCTCCAGCACTGCCCCCGGGCGTGAACCGGCCCGCGACGGAACCCCGGAGGGGGTCTGGGCGTCCGTCCTTCCCGAACGCGATGCCGAGGGGGCACAGTGGAACGGGTGGGCGACGAGGTGCGGGCGGGCGGGGCTCCCGGGCGGTTCCGGGTCGGGCTGCTGACGGGGGTCCTCTACCTCGAGATCATGCTGTACGTGCTGGCCTTCGGACTCTGGAGCGTCATCGAGTTCCTCGGCCCGTACGGACTGCGGGACACCTGGGGTCTCTACCCCTACGTGTGCGCGAGCCTGCCCTGGGTCTTCTGGCTGGTGTGGGCCGGGATCGACGACGCGGCACTGGAGCGCGGGTCGGTCCAGCGGCTGGCCTGGACGGTGGTGGCGGTGCCGCTGGCGGTGCTCTGGCCGCTGCAGGCCGGGCTGATGGCGGGGCTCCACCTGCGGCGGTACGACGGGCGGCGCCGCACCGCCGTCGCGCTCGGCGGCGCGGTGCTGCTGCTCGCCGGCACGCCCTGGGGCGCCCTCGCCGTGGGCGCCGAGCTGCCCTGGCGGCGCTCCGATCCCTCGCCCTCCGCCGTGCTCGGGGAGTGGCACGGCAGCCGGGGCGAGCTCCTGGAGGTGCGGGCCGACGGCACGTTCACCGAAACCTTGCAGGACCCGAAGCCGGGCGATCCGGCCTCCCTGACCGGCAGGTGGGAGCTGACGTTCCACCAGGGCAGTGGCAACCAGCGGCTCCACCTCGGCGTCGGCACCAGCGCCGGCACCCGCGGGTACCTCGACCTCGAGGTCTACGGTGCCCTGACGCCCGCGTCGCTCTGGACCGTCTTCGGGGACGCCGTGGTCTTCGAGCGGTGACCCCGGGCGTGACGGGCCTTCGGGGCGCCCCGGGAGGGCCTCCGAGGCACTGGGGGGCGCGTGGAGTGCAGCGAGGTCAAGGTCACACCCCCGCCATCTGATGATCGTCGGCTAACGGGCATTAACCTTCGGCTATGACGGTCCTGCCCCAAGGGCTCCCTCTGGCCGCCGAGTTCCCGGAGACTTCCCGCGAGCGGTGGCAACACCTGGTCGAAGGCGTCCTGCGCAAGTCCGGCGCGGACGTCTCCGGAGCACAGGCGGAGGAGGCGCTCTCCACCGAGCTTCAGGACGGACTCCGAGTCCGTCCGCTGTACACCGCCGAGGACGGCGCGGCTGCCGCCGAGGCCGCCGGCCATCCGGGCTTCGCCCCGTTCGTCCGGGCCGGACGGCCGCAGGGTACGGCGGTGTCCGGCTGGGACGTGCGCCAGCGGCACGCCGAGCCCGACCCCGCCAAGGCCAACGAGGCGGTGCTCGCCGACCTGGAGAACGGGGTGACCTCGCTCTGGCTGGAGCTGGGTGCCACCGGGCTGCCGGTGGAGGGGCTGGCGCGGGCCCTGGACGGCGTGTACCTCGACCTGGCCGGAGTGGCCCTGGACGCCGGAGCCGAATTCGGCGCGGCGGCCGAGCAGTTCCTCCGCGTCCTCCAGGAACGCGGCGTCCCGGCCGCGGCCGCCACCGGCAACCTCGGGGCGGACCCGCTGGGCCTGCTGGCCCGCACCGGCCGGGACGTCGACACCGACGCGCAGCTCGCGGAGGCCGCCGCGCTGGCGGCCCGCTGCGAGGCGGAGTACCCCGGGCTGCGCGCCCTGGTGGTGGACGCCCTGCCGTACCACGAGGCCGGGGCCTCCCCCGCCCAGGAGCTGGGCTGTTCGCTGGCGACCGGTGTCGCCTACCTGCGGGCGCTCACCGAGGCCGGCCTCGACGTCGACGCCGCCTGCGGGCAGCTGGAGTTCCGCTACGCGGCGGACGCGGACCAGTTCCTGTCCATCGCCAAGTTCCGCGCCGCGCGCCGTCTCTGGTCCCGCGTCACCGAGGTCTCCGGCGCGGCCGCGCACACCGCGCAGCGCCAGCACGCCGTGACCTCGGCCGTGATGATGACCGAGCGGGACCCGTGGGTGAACATGCTGCGCACCACCGTGGCCTGCCTGGCCGCCGGGGTCGGCGGCGCGGACGCGGTCAGCGTGCTGCCGTTCGACAGCGCGGTGGGCCGCCCGGACGCGTTCGCGCGGCGGATCGCCCGCAACACCCAGTCGGTGCTGCTGGAGGAGTCCCACCTGGCCCGGGTGATCGACCCGGCCGGCGGCTCCTGGTACGTGGAGCAGTTGACGGAGGAGCTGGCGCGCAGCGCCTGGGCGTGGTTCCAGGAGATCGAGCGGGCCGGCGGCCTGCGGGCCGCGCTGGCCGACGGCACCGTCGGCGGGCGGATCGCCGCGACCTGGGCGGAACGTCAGGTGGCGCTGGCCAAGCGGCGGCAACCGGTCACCGGCGTCAGCGAGTTCCCCAACCTCGGGGAGCAGCCGCTGGTGCGCGAGCCGCTGCCGGCCCCCGCCGGCGGGGGCCTTCCCCGGGTCCGGCTGGCGGGTGCCTTCGAGGCGCTGCGGGCCCGTTCGGATGCCCACCTGGCGGCGACCGGGGCCCGGCCCCGGCTGGCGCTGGCCGCGCTCGGCCCGGCCGCTGCGCACACCGCGCGGCTGACCTTCGCGGCCAACCTGTTCCAGGCCGGCGGCATCGAGACGGTGACCGTGACGGGTGACGACGTCGCGGGCGCGGAGGTGGTCTGCCTCTGCTCCAGCGACAAGGTGTACGCGGAGCGGGCCGTCGAGGTGGCCGGCGCGCTGAAGGCGGCCGGGGCCCGGCGGGTGCTGCTGGCCGGCCGTCCCGGCGAGCTGGGCGAGGCCCTGCGGGCGGCCGGGGTGGACGAGTTCGTGTACGCGGGCGGCGACGCCGTCGCCCTGCTGACCTCGCTGCTGGACGACCTCATCGGCGGGTCCGAGGAAGAGAACGGAGCGGACCGGTGATCCCTGACTTCACGGAGATCGGCCTCGACCAGGAGGCGGCCCCGGCGGCCCCGACCGACGCCCAGTGGCGGGAGGCCTGGCGGGAGGCGACCGGCAAGGACGTCGAGGAGCAGCTCTGGGAGACCCCGGAGGGCATCGGCGTCAAGCCGCTCTACACCGCCGCCGACCTGGAGGGCCTGGACTTCCTGGGCACCTACCCGGGCGCGGCCCCGTACCTGCGCGGCCCGTACCCGACGATGTACGTGAACCAGCCGTGGACGGTGCGCCAGTACGCCGGGTTCTCCACCGCCGAGGAGTCCAACGCCTTCTACCGGCGGAACCTGGCGGCGGGTCAGAAGGGCCTGTCGGTCGCCTTCGACCTGCCGACCCACCGCGGCTACGACAGCGACCACCCCCGGGTGACCGGTGACGTCGGCATGGCGGGCGTGGCCATCGACTCCATCTACGACATGCGCCAGCTGTTCGACGGCATCCCGCTGGACAGGATGTCGGTGTCGATGACGATGAACGGCGCGGTGCTGCCCGTGCTGGCGCTGTACATCGTGGCGGCCGAGGAGCAGGGGGTGCCGCCCGAGAAGCTGGCGGGGACCATCCAGAACGACATCCTCAAGGAGTTCATGGTCCGCAACACCTACATCTACCCGCCGCAGCCCTCGATGCGGATCATCTCGGACATCTTCGCGTACACCTCGCAGAAGATGCCCCGGTACAACTCGATCTCCATCTCGGGCTACCACATCCAGGAGGCCGGGGCCACGGCCGACCTGGAGCTGGCGTACACCCTGGCCGACGGCGTGGAGTACCTGCGCGCCGGGCTGGAGGCGGGGCTGGACGTGGACGCCTTCGCGCCGCGCCTGTCGTTCTTCTGGGCGATCGGGATGAACTTCTTCATGGAGGTCGCCAAGCTGCGCGCGGCCCGGCTGCTCTGGGCCAAGCTGGTGAAGCAGTTCGACCCGAAGAACCCCAAGTCCCTCTCGCTGCGCACCCATTCGCAGACCTCGGGCTGGTCGCTGACCGCCCAGGACGTGTTCAACAACGTGACCCGCACCTGCGTGGAGGCGATGGCGGCGACCCAGGGGCACACCCAGTCGCTGCACACCAACGCCCTGGACGAGGCGCTGGCGCTGCCGACCGACTTCTCGGCCCGGATCGCCCGCAACACCCAGCTGATGCTCCAGCAGGAGTCCGGCACCACCCGGGTGATCGACCCCTGGGGCGGCAGCGCGTACGTCGAGCGGCTGACCCACGACCTGGCCGCGCGCGCCTGGCAGCACATCCAGGAGGTGGAGGCGGCCGGCGGGATGGCGAAGGCGATCGACGCGGGCATCCCCAAGCTCCGGGTGGAGGAGGCCGCCGCCCGCACCCAGGCGCGGATCGACTCCGGCCGCCAGCCAGTGATCGGGGTCAACAAGTACCGGGTCGCGGCGGACGAGCAGATCGAGGTGCTCAAGGTCGACAACTCGGCGGTACGGGCCCAGCAGATCGAGAAGCTGCGCCGGCTGCGGGCCGAGCGGGACGAGGCGGCCTGCCAAGCCGCGCTGGCCGCGCTGACCGCCTCGGCGCGCGAAGGCGCCCGCGCGGGCGGCGGGTTGGAGGGGAACCTGCTCGCCCTGGCGGTGGACGCGGCCCGGGCGATGGCCACGGTCGGCGAGATCTCGGACGCCCTGGAGGCGGTGTACGGGCGCCACTCGGGCCAGATCCGTACCATCTCCGGTGTGTACCGGGACGAGGCAGGACAGTCGGGCTCCGTGGACCGCACCCGCGAGCTGGTGGAGCGGTTCGAGGCGGCGGAGGGGCGGCGGCCGCGCATCCTGGTCGCCAAGATGGGCCAGGACGGCCACGACCGCGGCCAGAAGGTGATCGCGACCGCCTTCGCCGACCTGGGCTTCACGGTGGACGTCGGCCCGCTCTTCCAGACCCCGGCCGAGGTGGCCCGGCAGGCGGTGGAGGCGGACGTGCACATCGTCGGCGTCTCCTCGCTGGCGGCCGGTCACCTCACCCTGGTGCCCGCGCTGAAGGCCGAACTGGCCGAGGCGGGGCGGGAGGACATCACCATCGTGGTCGGCGGCGTCATCCCGCCGCAGGACTTCGAGGCGCTGTACGAGGCGGGTGCCGCCGCGGTCTTCCCGCCCGGCACGGTGATCCCGGAGGCCGCGTACGACCTGCTGACCAAGCTGGCCGACGAGCTCGGGCTCGAACTGTGACCGCTCGCGGGGCGGTCGGAGGAGCCTGACCCGATGGCCCGGACGATCGACATCGAGCAGTACGCCGCCGGGGTCCGTGACGGCTCGCGCGCCTTCATCGCGCGGGCCATCACCCTGGTGGAGTCCATCCGGCCCGACCACCGGGTGCTGGCCCAGCAGTTGCTCGCCGAGCTGCTCCCGTCGAGCGGCAAGGCGGTGCGGATCGGCATCACCGGCGTGCCGGGCGTCGGCAAGTCCACCTTCATCGAGGCGCTGGGCACCATGCTCACCGGCCGCGGGCACCGGGTCGCGGTGCTCGCGGTCGACCCGACCTCCAGCCGCACCGGCGGCTCGGTGCTCGGGGACAAGACCCGGATGGAGCGCCTGGCGGTCGACCCGAACGCCTTCGTCCGCCCCTCCCCCACCTCCGGCACGCTCGGCGGGGTGGCCAAGGCCACCCGGGAGAGCATGGTGGTGATGGAGGCCGCCGGGTACGACGTGGTGCTGGTGGAGACGGTGGGCGTCGGCCAGTCCGAGACCACGGTGGCCAGCATGGTGGACACCTTCCTGCTGCTCACCCTGGCCCGCACCGGGGACCAGCTCCAGGGCATCAAGAAGGGCGTGCTGGAGCTGGCCGACCTGGTCGCGGTGAACAAGGCGGACGGCCCGCACGAGGTCGACGCCAAGGCCGCCGCCCGTGAACTCGCGGGCGCCCTGCGGCTGTTGCAGGCACCGGACGCGGTCTGGAACCCGCCGGTGCTGACCTGCAGCGGGCGCGACGGCACCGGGCTGGACGTGCTCTGGGAGCGGATCGAGCAGCACCGGACCACCCTGGACGCGGTCGGCGCGCTGGCCGCCCGCCGACGGGACCAGCAGGTCGCCTGGACCTGGTCGATGGTCCACGACCAGCTGCTGGCCCAGCTGCACGACCACCCGGCGGTGCGCGCGCTCACCCCCGGGCTGGAGCAGCGGGTGCGGGACGGAACGCTCACCGCCACCACCGCCGCCGACCGGATCATGGCCGCATTCCGCCCCCCGTCGGAAGCGGCAGATCACTAACACAACCAGGTTCGATCGCAAGGGAACTGACGGAGAATCATCTGATTCTCCGTCAGTTCCCTTTTCTGTCACCACTCGTCGGGCATACCGGGCAATCGGTTCTGATCGGACCTAGGGCGCTAAATGATCATGGCGCCACCAATGGGAACGAACGGCCCGCCCGGCGGCTCCCGAGCCGTTGATCGTTGCCGGATCGAGACCGTGATCCCCCGAACCCCCTCCGCCACCGTGAGAGGTTGTCCCGGCTCTGACGAGCTGATGATCATCATTGACGACTCCAACGGGGAGAGGTCTTGTCAAGGAAATCCAGTACGCATCCCGTTTTCCCGGGCCGGATATCCGCACCACCCCGGCTACGGCGCACCGCCGCCGCGGCCGCACTCGCCCTTCTGCTGGAAATCGGTATGGCGGGCGCGCTCGCGCCGGCCGCCCTGGCCGCTCCGAAGCCGAGCGCCAAGCCCACCGCGAAGCCCGCCGAGCAGCCAAGTGCCTCGGTGAACGAGGCTCCTGACGAGGCGTCAGCGCTGCTGGCGGCCCGGCTGAACAAGCGCCGCATCGAGGTGACCGGCGCCCGCACCGCCAACACCACCCTGTGGGCCAACCCCGAGGGGACCCTCACCCAGGACATCGCCAGCGGCCCGGTCCGGATGAAGTCCGGCGGGGCCTGGGTCCCGGTCGACACCACGCTGGTGGAGCGCCCGGACGGCAAGGTCGCGCCCAAGGCGCACCCGGAGAGCCTGGAGTTCGCCGGTGGCGACGCCGCCGTGAAGAGCGGCGACGCGCTGCCCGGTGCCGCCGCCGCGGCCCCGTCGGAGTCGGCCCAGGCCGCAGGTGCCCCGGCCGACGGACGCGGCAAGGGCGAGCAGCCCGCCGAGCGCGGCCTGGTGAAGGTCGGCAACGGCGCCCGGCAGGTCGAGCTCGGCTGGCTGGGCAAGCTGCCCAAGCCCAAGCTGTCCGGCAGCAAGGCCACCTACGTCAACGCCCGCCCGGGCGTCGACCTGGTGCTGGAGGCCACCCGGACCGGCTTCGAG
>NZ_JBSFGS010000030.1:0-91978 GCF_053596675.1 Kitasatospora sp. NPDC001664 | reverse complement strand
CCACCGATCAGGTACTCGTAGGCGGTGTGCACCGTCGGGGCTCCGGGTTCGACCCCGAGGCGGGCGGCGGTCGCGGGCGGGGCCGGGACGTTGGTGGAGGTGCTGGACTCCCAGCTGCCCTCCTCGCCGGTCTCCCCGAGCTGGGCGCGGAACGAGACCGGGGCGCCGACCCGGGAGCGGAGCATCGGACGCCGCACCACCGGCTGCCGGACGTAGGTGCCGGAGCCCGCGCGGCCGGCCAGCAGCCCCTCGGTGATCAGCACCTCCTGGGCCCGCTGCAGCACGTTCTCGCCGACGTCGTACTCGACCGCGAGCTTGGCGCGGGACGGCAACCGCTCGCCGACCTGCCACTCTCTCCGGCCGACGCGGGCGCGCAGGTCGTCGGCGACGCGCTGGTACTGGCGCTCAGCAGGTGACATCCGGACGCTCCCCGGCGGCAGGCACGACCCTGCCGGTTCGACAGGGCGGGTGAATCAGCGTTGACAATCTAATGCATCAGGTGGAATCTAATTGTTTAGATTTACTTTGCGTGACCAGCTGCTCGCGGGGAGAGTCGTTGCGTGCGAACCACCAGGGTGTTCGACCTCGCCCATCGCCTGGCCGTGACCACGGGGGCCCGGGCGAGGGTCCGCCTGCGGGACGGTGGTTGGCGGGTGTCCGTGGTGCTGCCCGGGGACCTCGGCGTCGAGGCGCAGCTCGCGGTGCTGGACCTGTTGGCCACCGCCGACCGGTTCGGTCACGACCGCACGGACGAGGCCCAGGGGGTCTGGGCCGAGATCGACCACGAGCAGGGGAGCACCACGTGACCAGCCCGACGCCGTCGTACACCGTCGAGATCGAGGACGTCACCGCACCCGCCGTCTTCGCGCGGCTCCCGGACGCCCTGGCGGCGCTCTGGGAGGCGCTCAGGGTGCTGCCGCTGGGGTGGACCCAGTACGAGGCGTACCGGTACTTCCTCGGGCCGGGGGCGGTCGAGCGGGTGACCGAAAGCCTGGAGCGGGACGGTGAGTTGAGGCTCAGCTTCGCGATGGGCGGGCGCTCGCACCTGGTGTCGGTCGGGGTGCTGCGGGACTGAGCGTCAGGCCTGACCCTCGACGGGGTCCGGGAAGGTCTGGAGGGTGAGGAAGACGACGCGGCGGGTGTCGCCGGTGCCCTCGGTGCGGATGCGCAGGCGCTGGCCGGGGCGGAGCAGGCGCAGGCCGCCGGCGTCGAAGGCGGCGGCGTCGAAGGGGACCGGGGTGCCGTCGTCGAGGAGGACGGAGCCGCTGCGGGTCGCCGGGTCGAAGGTGTAGGAGGTGGCCTGCATGGGGGCAGCATAGCGAGGCGGGTCGTGGCGGGCTCACGTGCAACCGGCTCCTGTGCCCCGACCTTGCGGGAGACGTCTTCCGATTCGCGCAGTTCCTCGCGCCCCTGGGGTGCTGCCCTTCCGCGTGCCGGCGCGTCAGCTGGCGTCAACGAGCGGGAGCGCGGCCGTGGTGTGGGGGCCGAGGCCGAGGGCGCGGGCCTCGTGGAGGTCCTCGCCGGTGTCGACGTCGCGGCGGACGGACGGGACGCCGGGGAGGGTGAGTTCAGTGGTGCCGGCCGCGGTGTGGCGGGCGCGGGAGCCGTCGCCGAAGCGCGGGTCGAGGGGCAGGCCGGGCAGGGCGGCGAGCAGGGTGGTGCCGAGGCCGGGGGAGTCGGCGAGGAAGCTGCGGCCGGAGCGCGCGGCGACTGCCAGGACCAGGGAGAGTTCGGCGGGCCGCAGGGCGGGCAGGTCGGCGGAGAGCGCCGCGACGGGGGAGCGCGGGGCGATCCGGCGGGCCCGCGAAGCGCCGTGGGCCAGGGCGGGGTTGAGGCCGCCGCCCGGTTCGTCGGTGACCACCAGGGCGCCGAGGCGGGTGAGTTCGGCCCCGGCCGTCGGGTCGGCGGTGACCACCAGGACCCGGGCCACCGCCGGGCAGGCCAGCGCGGCGGCCACGGTGTCCAGCGCGAAGGCGAGCGCGAGCGCCGTCCTGCGCTCCCCGGCGAAGGGGCCGAGCCGGCTCTTGGCCAGGGCGAGCCGCTTCACGGGCAACACCAGCGACCACTCGGGGTGGGGCGCGGGCGTGACGGCTGGTGCGGGGCGTACCGTGTCCTGGGTCATCGGCGCCATTCTGACGCCGGTGCCGTGACCCCGGCCAGGCGGCCCGCCCGCCCGGCGCCGGGAACGCGCTCGACAGCGGCCGGGCCAGCCGTGAGACTGGTCCGCCACGACGGACCCGTGGCACCAGGTGTGCGACGGACGAGGAAAGAGGAGCAGGGGTGGCCCGCTCGAACGCCCGGTTCGGCAACGCCGACTACGGGATCTGGTACCGCTTCGCGGCCGTACTCGTGAAGCCGGTCACCACGGCCCTGGTGAAGCCGGACTGGCGGGGTTGGGAGCACCTGCCCGAGAAGGGCGGCTTCCTCGCGGTGGTGAACCACAACTCGGTGATCGACCCGGTGGTCTACGCCCACTGGCAGTACAACAGCGGCCGTCCGCCGCGGATACTGGGCAAGTCCCAGCTGTTCTCGGTGCCGTTCATCGGGTTCATGCTGCGCAAGACCGGCCAGATCCCGGTGTTCCGCGAGTCCACCGACGCGGCCGAGGCGTTCCGCGCGGCGATCGACGCCATCGACCGGGGCCAGTGCGTGCAGTTCTACCCCGAGGGCACCCTGACCCGGGACCCGGAGCTCTGGCCGATGACCGGCAAGAGCGGCGCGGCCCGGGTCGCGCTGATGACCGGTGCGCCGGTGATCCCGGTCGCGCACTGGGGCGCGCACGAGATCATCCCGCCCTACGGCCGGGGCGGGAAGGGCAAGTTCAACCTCTTCCCCCGGCACAAGGTGACGGTGGCCGCCGGGCCGCCGGTGGACCTGAGCAAGTACCAGGGGCAGGAACTGACCGCCCAGGTGCTGCGCGACGCCACCGAGGACATCATGGCCGCGATCACCGAGGTGCTGGCCGGCATCCGCGGCGAGGACGCGCCGGCCGAGCGGTACGACATGCGCAAGGCGGCCCGCGACCGGGCGGTCAAGGCCGCGGCCAAGAAGGACCGGGCCGCGGGCACCAGCACCGAGGGGGAGTCCGAATGACCCGCTGCGCCGTCTTCGGCACCGGCTCCTGGGGCACCGCGTTCGCCGTGGTGATGGCGGACGCCGGCTGCGAGGTGACCCTCTGGGGCCGCCGCAAGGAGTTGGTGGACGCCATCAACACCACCCACGTCAACCCGGACTACCTGCCGGACACCGTGCTGCCGGACGGCGTCCGGGCCACCACCGACCCCGCCGAGGCGCTCGCCGGGGCGGACTTCGCGGTGCTGGTGGTGCCCTCCCAGACGCTCCGTCAGAACCTGGCCGACTGGGCCCCGCTGCTCGACGGGCGGACGGTGCTGGTCTCGCTGATGAAGGGCGTCGAGCTCGGCACGGCCAAGCGGATGTCCGAGGTGATCCAGGAGGTCGCCGGGGTCGGCCCGGCCCGGGTCGCGGTGATCAGCGGGCCCAACCTGGCGCCCGAGATCGCCCTCAAGCAGCCCGCCGCCTCGGTGGTCGCCTGCGCCGACGAGGCGGTCGCCAAGCGGCTCCAGACGGCCTGTCACACCCCCTACTTCCGCCCGTACACCTCCACCGACGTGGTGGGCTGCGAGCTCGGCGGCGCGGTCAAGAACGTGATCGGCCTGGCGGTCGGCATGGCCGACGGCATGGGCCTGGGCGACAACACCAAGGCCACCCTGATGACCCGCGGCCTGGCCGAGATCACCCGGCTCGGCCTCACCCTGGGCGCGGACCCGTACACCTTCGCCGGCCTGGCCGGGATGGGCGACCTGGTGGCGACCTGCTCCTCGCCGCTCTCCCGCAACCACACCTTCGGCTTCAACCTGGGCCGCGGCATGACCGTGGAGCAGACCGTCGCCGCCACCAAGCAGACCGCCGAGGGCGTCAAGTCCTGCGAGTCGGTGCTCGACCTGGGCCGCCGCCACGGGGTCGACATGCCGATCGTGCAGGCGGTGGTCGACGTGGTGCACCACGGGCGGCCGACCCAGGAGGTGCTGGCCGGGCTGATGGCCCGTTCGGCGAAGCCCGAGAGGCGCTGAGGGCTGACGGTCCGACACCGTGCGGGTGTCTTCCCCGGAAACATCCGCACGGTAGTCTCAAATGCGATATGAGCATCGAACAGACCTCCCCGAACGCGGCCAAGCCGCGCGTTGCGATCGTCTTCGGCGGACGCAGCTCCGAGCACGCCATCTCGGTCGTCACCGCCGGCAGCGTGCTCCGGGCGATCGACCGGAGCAAGTACGAGGTGCTGCCGATCGGCATCACCCATGAGGGCCGCTGGGCCCTGGTCGGTGACGAGCCGGGCCGGATGGCCATCACCGACGGGAAGCTCCCCGACGTGGACGGCATCGCCGAGTCCACCGAGGGTCAGGTCGCGCTGCCGGGCAGCCCGGCCAGCCGCGAGGTGGTCTGGAGCGAGCCCGGTGCCGCGCCCAAGGTGCTCGGCGAGGTGGACGTGGTGCTGCCGCTGCTGCACGGTCCGTGGGGCGAGGACGGCACCATCCAGGGTCTGCTGGAGCTCTCCGGGGTGCCGTACGTCGGCTCCGGCGTGCTGGCCAGCGCGGCCGGGATGGACAAGGAGTTCACCAAGCGGATCCTGGCCTCGCACGGCATCGGGGTCGGCCACTACACCGTGGTCCGCCCGCGCGAGTGGGAGAGCGAGCAGGGCCGCGCCGCCGCCCGCGAGCGGATCGCCGCGCTCGGCCTGCCGCTGTTCGTGAAGCCCTGCCGGGCCGGCTCCAGCATGGGCATCACCAAGGTCAAGGACCTGGCCGACCTGGACGCCGCGATCGACGAGGCGCGCCGCCACGACCCCAAGGTGATCGTGGAGCTCGGGGTGACGGGCCGTGAGATCGAGTGCGCGGTGCTGGAGTTCGAGGACGGCCCGCGGGCCAGCGTCGCGGCCGAGGTGCACGTCGGCGGCGGCTTCGAGTTCTACGACTTCGAGGCCAAGTACATCGACTCCTCCGAGGTCGAGATCCCGGCCAAGCTGACGGAGTCCGAGCTGGCCGAGATCCGGCGGCAGGCGGTGGCGGCCTTCGAGGCGCTCGGCTGCGAGGGTCTGGCCCGGGTCGACTTCTTCCTGCTGGAGGACGGCAGCTGGATGGTGAACGAGATCAACACCATGCCCGGCTTCACCCCCATCTCGGCCTACCCGAAGATGTGGGAGGCCACCGGCCTGCCGTACCCGGAGCTGATCGACCGGCTGCTGACCGCCGCGCTCAGCCGCTCGACCGGCCTGCGCTAGCCGTCGGCCGTCCCCGGCTGCTGCGCGAGCCAGCCGGGGACGGCCGCCTTGATGGCGTCGGTGAATGAGCTGAGCGGGTCGGCGTAGTTGGGGTAGGCACCCGCGGGCACCAGGACCTCCACGTAGGCGTCCCGCATGGTGGTGACGAAGCGGTAGCCGCCGCCCGCGTCCCGGCCCATGCCGAACTGGACGTCGTTCACCTCCGGCATGGAGGCGGTGCCCAGCTCGTTCAGGTACTCCGGCCGGTCGCTGCCGCAGGTCAGCACGGTGCGCGGCGAGCTGTCCCAGGCGGCCGTGTACGGCGAGGCCGGTGACGGGTCGTCACGCCGGTGGCCCAGCACCGTCCCCGGCAGCGCCTTGTCCAGCGCCTCGCAGGCGGCCAGCGCCTTGCCCCGGACCTGCGGTGGTTCGACGTCGGCGGGCAGGCTCCAGCTCCAGCCGAGCAGGCCCACGCAGGTCAGCAGCGCGGCGGGCGGGACGCCCCAGCGGACGGTGGCGGGGAGGCTGCTGAATCGGCTCACCCCGCGATGGTAGCCAGCCCTACAGGTTGACCACCGGGCAGGTGAGGGTGCGGGTGATGCCCTCGATCTGCTGGACCTGGGCGACCACCAGACGGCCGAGCTCGTCGATGGTGGCGGCCTCGGCGCGGACGATCACGTCGTACGGGCCGGTGACGTCCTCGGCGGAGACCACGCCCTGGATCTTCTGGATCTCCTGGGCCACGGCGGTCGCCTTGCCGACCTCGGTCTGGATCAGGATGTATGCCTGTACCACGGGGGACCTCCAGAGCGGGGTGGGCGGACCGGCGAAGTCCGATCACCACGCTACCGCTGACCCCCGCCGCTGGGGAGCCCCCGGAGGGCGTACGCTGCGCGCAGACGGGGCGACCGGGGACAGTGGAGAGAGGACGGCAGATGCAGGGGACCGTGGGCGAGCTCGGCGAGTTCGGACTCATCAAGGAGCTCACCGCCCGGCTGCCGATGACCCCGGCCGTGGAGCTCGGGCCGGGCGACGACGCCGCCGTGGTGAAGGCGCCCGACAGCCGGGTGGTGGCCACCACCGACGTGCTGATCGAGGGCCGGCACTTCCGCCGGGACTGGTCCACCGCCTACGACGTCGGCCGCAAGTGCGCCGCCCAGAACCTCGCCGACATCGCCGCGATGGGCGCGGTCCCCACCGCGATACTGCTCGGCCTGGTGGCCCCGGCCGACCTCCCGACCACCTGGGCCACCGAACTGATGGACGGCCTGCGGGACGAGTGCCAGGTGGCCGGGGCCACCGTGGTCGGCGGCGACGTGGTGCGCGGCGACACCATCACGCTGGCCATCACCGCGCTCGGCGACCTCCAGGGCCGCGCCCCGGTGACCCGTTCGGGCGCCAGGACCGGCGACGTGGTCGCGGTCACCGGCTGGCTGGGCTGGTCCGCCGCCGGGCTCTCGGTGCTGACCCGGGGCTTCCGCTCGCCGCGCGCCTTCGTCGAGGCGCACCGCCGCCCCGAGCCGCCGTACCACGCGGGCCCGGCCGGCTCCGACCTCGGCGCCACCTCGATGATCGACGTCAGCGACGGCCTGGTGGCCGACCTCGGCCACGTCGCCCGGGCCAGCGGGGTGGACATCGACCTGCGCGCGGCCGACTTCGACGTGCCGGCCCAGATGGCCGACATCGGCCAGGCGGTCGGCATCGACCCGCTGGTCTGGGTGCTCTCCGGCGGCGAGGACCACGCGATCGTGGCCACCTTCCCGCCCTCGGTCCAACTGCCCGCCCGCTGGCGGGTGGTCGGCGAGGTGGTCCGCCCGGCTAGCCCGGCGCGCGGGGGCGTGGTGACGGTGGACGGTGCGCCGTGGGACCGGGCGGGGGGCTGGGACCACTTCGCCGACGAGGAGGACTGACGCCGTGTGAGGCGCGGGAATTCCGGCTGGGGCGGTTCGGGCGGCTAGTGTGAGCCCGTCGGCAATGTCCGTTTCGTTGGGTGTTGTCCGGCTCGTACGAGAATCCGACTAACCCGGCGGGAGAAGCACACCCCCATGCGCATCGGTGTCCTGACCAGCGGCGGAGACTGCCCCGGCCTCAATGCGGTGATCCGCTCGGTGGTGCACCGGGGCACCGACGTGCACGGCGACGAGATCATCGGGATCGAGGACGGCTTCCTCGGCCTGATCGAGGGCCGGACCCGCCCGGTCTCGCACGACGACGTCACCGGTCTGCTCACCCTCGGCGGCACCATCCTCGGCTCGGCCCGGGTGCAGCGCGAGCGCATCCAGTGGGCGGTGGAGAACGCCCAGGAGCTGGCGGGCAGGATCGGGATCGACGCGCTGATCGCCATCGGCGGCGAGGGCACGCTGACCGCCGCCCGGATGTTCAGCGACGCCGGGCTGCCGGTGGTCGGGGTCCCCAAGACCATCGACAACGACATCGACGCCACCGACGTGACCTTCGGCTTCGACACCGCCGTGCACGTGGCCACCGAGGCGATCGACCGCCTCAAGACCACCGCCGAATCGCACCAGCGGGTGATGGTGGTCGAGCTGATGGGCCGTCACACCGGCTGGATCACGCTGACCGCCGGGATGGCCGCCGGCGCCCACGGAATCCTGATCCCGGAGAAGGCCTTCGACATCGAGGCCGTCTCCCGGATGATCGAGGAGCGCTTCCGGCGCGGCAAGAAGTTCGCCATCATCGCGGTCGCCGAGGGCGCCAAGCCCGCGCCCGGGACGCTCCGCTTCGACCACGGCTCGGTGGACCAGTACGGCCACCAGACCTTCGGCGGGATCGGCAACCGGCTGGCCATCGAGCTGGAGAACCTGCTCGGCAAGGAGGCCCGGCCGGTCATCCTGGGTCACACCCAGCGCGGCGGCACCCCCACCGCCCGGGACCGGGTGCTCGCCACCCGCTTCGGCTGGCACGCCGTGGAGGCCGTCCACAAGGGCGCCTTCGGGCACTTCACCGCCCTGCGCGGCACCACCATCGAGCTGATCCCGGTGGCCGAGGCCGTCCAGCAGCTGAAGACCGTCCCCGAGGACCGCTGGGCGGAGTCCGAAGCCGTGCTCTGAGCCGGGTTCGATAGGTTGGCGCCCATGGTTGCTCCTCCTCGCGTACTCACCATCGCCGGCTCCGACAGCGGCGGCGGCGCCGGCATCCAGGCCGACCTCAAGGCGATGCTCGCGCTCGGCGTCCACGGCATGAGCGTGATCACCGCCGTCACCGCCCAGAACTCGGTCGGCGTCCAGGGCTACTGGGAGCTCCCGGCCGAGGCGGTCCGGGCCCAGTTCCGCAGCGTCGTGGACGACATCGGCGTGCAGGCGGTGAAGACCGGCATGCTCGCCTCGGTCGAGCTGGTGGAGACCGTCGCCGAGCTGCTCGCCGACGTCGGCGCCCCGGTGGTGGTCGACCCGGTCGGCGTCTCCAAGCACGGCGACGCGCTGCTCGCCGCCGAGGCGGTGGCCACCGTCCGGGAGAGGCTGCTGCCGGTCGCCACCCTCGCCACGCCCAACCTGCACGAGGTGACGCAGCTCACCGGCATCGAGGTGACCGGCGAGCGCGACATGGACGCCGCCGCCGAGGCGCTGCTCGGGTACGGGCCGCAGTGGGTGCTGGTCAAGGGCGGCCACCTGGACGGCGAGGCGGCCGACCTGCTGGCCGGGGCCGACGGCTCCCGCCACTGGTACCGGGCGCCGCGCCTGGACAACCGGCACACCCACGGCACCGGCTGCACCCTGGCCAGCGCGATCGCCAGTGAGCTGGCCAAGGGGTCGGAGATGCCGGAGGCGGTGGCCGCGGCCAAGGACTACATCACCGGCGCGATCCGCGGCGGCTTCGCGCTCGGAGCGGGCATCGGCCCGGTGGACCACGCCTGGCGCCAGCGGTCCTGAGACGTGCGGAGGGGCGGGCCCTCGCGGGCCCGCCCCTCACGCCCGCACCCGTGCGGGAAAGACAGAAAGCCGACCCGCCCTAGGGCGAATCGGCGATCTGGAGGACCGGCTAACCGGTCTGCGCGTCAGCGCGAGACCTTACCGGCCTTGATGCACGAGGTGCAGACGTTGAGCCGCTTCGGCGTCCGACCGACCGTCGCACGAACCGTCTGGATGTTGGGGTTCCAACGACGGGGGGTACGGCGGTGCGAGTGGGAGATGCTGTTGCCGAAGCCCGGCCCCTTGCCGCAGACGTCGCAGTTGGCAGCCACAGGAGTCACTCCAAGACTTCAGATCATTTACGTTCGAAAACCCCGGCTGAAAGAACTGGGCCACTCGCGTGGACCGGATCGGTTCAAGGGGTGCGCCCGGGTTGTTCCAGGCAACCGGGAGAGCATACAACGAGCACTCCCGCTCAACGAAACTACCACGGCCCAGGCCATGATCGTCCCGACGGGCACCGGCGCCCACCGGCCCGTTCGCCGGATAACCTGCCAGCATCGCCCCATTTCCGTCGCGTTCATCCGGAGGAGCCAGGTGCCGGCCACGCTAGACGCCACCACCGTCCGCACCTGGAGCCGCCTCGCGCTGACCGCCCTCGGTCAGGCCCGCGAGGAGATCGACGCCCTCAACGTCTACCCCGTACCGGACGGCGACACCGGCACCAACCTCTACCTGACCGTCGAGTCCGCCACCGAGGCGCTCGAACAGGGCCGGGTGGAGGGCCTGGCCGAGGCCACCGCCCTGCTCGCCCGCGGCGCCCTGATCGGTGCCCAGGGCAACTCCGGGGTGATCCTCGCCCAGTGGCTGCGCGGCCTCGCCGAGGTCCTCGCCCACGGCGGCGAACCGGCCAACCTGGGCAAGGCCCTGCGCCGGGCCGCCGACTCCGCCTACCAGGCCGTCGCCGAACCGATCGAGGGCACCCTGCTCACCGTCGCCGCCGCCGCCGCGACGGCGGCCGAGGACGGCGGCGGCCGGGACGGGCTGGTCGGCACCGCCGACACCGCCTACCGGGCGGCCCGGCAGGCCCTGCTGCGCACCCCCGGGCAGCTGCCCGTGCTCGCCGAGGCCGGCGTGGTCGACGCCGGCGGCCGCGGGCTGGTCGCCGTGCTCGGCGCACTGGCCGACGCGGTGGCCGGGAAGACCCCGATGGGCCCGGTCGCACTCCGTCAGGACCACGGGCTGCGTCCCGCCGCCGGCTGCGAGGGGCACCAGCGGCCGCCCGGCCCCGGCCACCCGGCCTTCGAGGTCATCTACCTGCTGGACGCACCCGACGAGGCACTGCCGGACCTGCGGCGCGAGCTCGCCGCGCTCGGCGACTCGCTGGTGGTCGGCGGCGGCGACGGCCTGTGGAACGTCCACGTGCACGTGGACGACGCGGGTGCCGCCGTCGAGGCCGGCGTACGGGCCGGACGGCCGTACCAGATCCGGATCACCCACTTCGCCGAGGCCGCCGCCCGGGCCGGCGCGGGCAGCCGGGAGACCACCGAGGGACGGGCCGTGCTCAGCGTGGTCACCGGCCCCGGTCTCGCCGAACTCTGCGAGGCGGCCGGGGCGCACGTCCTGCTCGCCGACCCCGACCGGCCGCCCGCCAGCGCCGAACTCGCCGCCGCGGCACGGCGGTGCGGCGCGCGGGAGGTGGTGCTGCTGCTCAACGACCCCGAGCTGCGGGCCGCCGCGGGTGCCGCCGCGGACCAGCTCCGGCAGGAGGGCGTCCGGATCGCGGTGCTGCCCACGCGCTCGCCCGTGCAGGGGCTGGCGGCGCTCGCCGTGCACGAGCCCGCGCGGCGCTTCGACGAGGACGTGGTCGCGATGACCTCGGCGGCCGGGGCCACCCGGTACGCGGAACTCGTCGTCGCCGAGGGGGAGTCCTGGACCATGGCCGGGGTCTGCCAGGCCGGGGACGTGCTCGGCCTGATCGACGGGGACGTGGTCGCGATCGGCGCCGACCTCGCGGAGATCGGCGAGGAGGTCCTAGGCCGGATGCTCGCCGCAGGCGGCGAGCTCGTCACCCTGGTCCTCGGCGAGGGCGCCCCGCCCGGGCTGGCCGAACGCCTCGACGCCCACGCCCGCCGCCAACGCCCCGAGGTCGACACCGTCCGCTACGACGGGGGCCAGCAGGCTGTCCCGCTGCTCATCGGGGTCGAGTAGGACCGCGCCCGGTAGGGCAGCGACCTCAGGGGCGCGAGGAACTGCGCGAGTACGGAAGGCGGCCCAGCGCTGGATCGGGGCATGCGAGCCAGTTGCACGTGGTGCCGTTCCCCCGCGCGCAGTTCCTCGCGCCCCTGCGGGGCGCTCACCGTTGTCGCCGCGGTGGTGTCCAATAGGGACGGTGGGCGCTCTCGACGAATCCCTGACCAAGCTGGTCGGCGACCGCACCGCCAAGGTGCTGGCCGACAGCCTCAAGCTGCGCACGGTCGGCGACCTGCTGCACCACTACCCGCGCAAGTACGTGGAACGGGGCCAGCTCACCAGCCTCGACGAGCTGGAGATCGACGAGCACGTCACCGTGCTGGCCAGGGTCGAGAAGGTCACCCTGATCCCGTTCAAGGCCCGCAAGGGGGACCGCCTCGAAGTGGTGGTCACCGACGGACGGGGCCGCCTCAGCCTGGTGTTCTTCAACCAGGGCTGGCGGCAGAAGGACCTGCGGCCCGGCACCCAGGGCCTGTTCGCCGGGAAGGTCGGCGTCTTCAACGGCAAGCGCCAACTCGCCTCGCCCGACTACCAGCTGATCGACGGTGAGGAGCCGGGCGGCGAGGCGGCGGGCCGCTTCGCGGGCCGCCTCATCCCGGTCTACCCGGCCAGCGCCCAGATGCCCAGCTGGAAGCTCCAGCTCTGCGTCGAGCTGGGGCTCGACAAGCACCTGGCCGACGTCGGCGAACCGCTCCCCGCCGAGCTGCGCGACAAGCACGGCCTGATCCCGCTCCCCGAGGCGCTGGAGCTGATCCACCGTCCGCGCAACCAGGCCGAGAAGGAGCGCGCCCAGGAGCGGCTGCGCTGGGACGAGGCCTTCGTCCTCCAGGTCGCGCTCGCCCAGCGCCGCGCCGCGGACTCCGCGCTGCCCGCCGTGGCCCGGCGGCCCTCCGCCGACGGGGTGCTGGCCGCCTTCGACGCCCGGCTGCCCTTCACCCTGACGGAGGGTCAGCAGAAGGTGTCGGCCGAGATCTTCGCCGACCTGGCGACCGAGCACCCGATGCACCGGTTGCTGCAGGGCGAGGTCGGCTCCGGCAAGACCCTGGTGGCGCTGCGCGCCATGCTCGCCGTGGTGGACGCCGGCGGCCAGGCGGTGCTGCTGGCGCCGACCGAGGTGCTGGCCCAGCAGCACCACCGCTCCATCGTCGAGATGATGGGGGACCTGGCCGAGGGCGGCATGCTCGGCGGCTCCGACCTGGGCACCAAGGTGGTGCTGCTGACCGGTTCGATGGGCACCGCCGCGCGCCGCCAGGCGCTGCTGGACATGGTCACGGGGGACGCCGGGATCGCCATCGGCACCCATGCGCTGATCGAGGACAAGGTCACCTTCCTGGACCTCGGCTTGGTGGTGGTGGACGAGCAGCACCGCTTCGGCGTCGAGCAGCGCGACGCGCTGCGCGCCAAGGGCAGCCAGCCCCCGCACCTGCTGGTGATGACCGCCACCCCGATCCCGCGCACGGTGGCGATGACGGTCTTCGGCGACCTGGAGACCTCCGTCCTGGACCAGCTCCCGGCCGGCCGTTCGCCGATCTCCACCCATGTGGTGCCCGCGCTGGAGAAGCCCAACTTCCTGGCCCGTGCCTGGGAGCGGGTCCGCGAGGAGGTCGGCAAGGGCCACCAGGCGTACGTGGTGTGCCCCCGGATCGGCGACGAGCCCGAGGACGCCCCGGCCAAGAACGCGGCCAAGAAGAAGCGCAAGCCCGCCGCCACGCCGGACGACCCCGAGGACCTGGGTGCGTCCAGCGACGAACGGCGGCCCCCGCTGGCCGTGGTGGAGACGGCGCAGATGCTCACCAAGGGCCCGCTGGCCGGGCTGCGGGTGGAGATCCTGCACGGGCGGCTGGCGCCCGAGGCCAAGGACGACGTGATGCGGCGGTTCGCGGCGGGGGAGGTGGACGTGCTGGTCGCCACCACCGTGATCGAGGTCGGCGTCAACGTGCCCAACTCCACCGCCATGGTGATCATGGACGCCGACCGCTTCGGCGTCTCCCAGCTCCACCAGCTCCGCGGCCGGGTCGGCCGCGGCTCCGCCGCCGGACTCTGCCTGCTGGTCAGCGAGATGCCCGCCGGCTCCTCCGCCCGGTCCCGTCTCGACGCGGTGGCCGGCACCCTGGACGGCTTCGAGCTCTCCCGGATCGACCTGGAGCAGCGCCGCGAGGGCGACGTGCTCGGCCAGGCCCAGTCCGGCGTGAAGTCCTCGCTCAAGGTGCTCTCCGTCCTGGAGGACGAGGAGGTCATCGCCACCGCCCGCGAGGAGGCCGCCCGGCTGGTCGCCGAGGACCCGGACCTGACGGCCCATCCGGAGCTGCGCACCGCACTGGAGAGCCTGCTCGACGAGGACCGCGCGGAGTACCTCGAAAAGGGATAACTTCCCAGCTCCGCACGGCTGTTGGGCCCCAGGAATTGTCAGTGGTCCACGGCAGAATAGGAGTTGTTCAGGGCGCACCCCCAAGGTGCGTACCTGGCACGACTCCTGGGGGTTCTGCCTTGGCATTCCGTCATCTCAACGAGCTTCCGCTGGGCGACAAGGTCTTCCGCATCGAGCTGGCCAGCGAGGACGACCGCGAGGTCACCCTGACCCTGACCGGCTGGCGCGAGGGGGCGGCCGCCAGCCCGCTCGCCTCGGGCAAGCTCCGCCTCCCGGTCGAGGAGGTGGCCAACCTGCGGATCGCGCTCAACCGGGCGCTCCGCGCCCTGGCCATCGTCGCCGACGTCTCCGAGCCCATCCCCGACCGCGACGTGCTCCGCGAGCTCTACCCCGGCCACGGCGCCCCCTGGGTGCCCCAGCACGAGGAGGAGCTGACCCGCCGCTTCCACGAGGGCGAGACCATCGCCCGGATCGCCGCCCGCTTCGGCCGCACGCCCGACTCCGTCCGCACCAAGCTCCGCGAGCTCGGCCACGACCCGCGCAAGCCCGAGTACTGCCCGCCCGACGGCTGCCTCTCCTGGTCCCGCTACGCCAGCCCGGCGATCGTCGGGGGCGAGGGCTCGTAATCCCGGGGGCGCGAGGAACTGCGCTGCCGACCCACTACGGCGGTAGTGGGTCGGCCGAACAGTTCCTCGCGCCCCGCTCGTGGTTAGGTGGTGGTCACGCCTTCCTACGAGAGGACCGCCCCACCTCATGACCCGCGTGATCGCCGGCACCGCCGGAGGCCGCCGCCTCGCCGTCCCGCCAGGCCGGACCACCCGCCCGACCTCGGACAAGGCCCGGGAGGCGATGTTCTCCACCCTCCAGGCGCTGCGCGGCACCCTGCACGGGGCCCGGATGCTCGACCTGTTCGGCGGATCGGGTGCGGTCGGCCTGGAGGCGCTGAGCCGGGGCGCGGAGCACGTCCTGCTGGTGGAGGCGGACGCCTCCGCCGCCCGGGTGATCCGGGAGAACGTCAGGACCATCGCGCTCCCGGGGGCCGAGGTCCGTGCCGACAGGGCCGAGCGGGTGATCGCGGGTCAGGCTCCGGCGGCTCCGTACGACTTGGTCTTCCTGGACCCGCCGTACTCCGTGACGGACGACGAGGTCCGGGAGATGCTGATCACACTCCTGGCCGGGGGCTGGCTCGACGAGGAGGTACTCGTCACCGTGGAACGCAGCACCAGGGGCGGCGAGTTCGGCTGGCCCGAGGGCTTCGAGCCGGTGCGCTCGCGGCGGTACGGCGAGGGAACCCTCTGGTACGGTCGCGCCGCCTCCGGCCCCGACGACGACGTCGAGGGCCGGTAGTCCCCCCACCCACCCTGTCCCTCAAGGGAGTCCACGCCATGCGCCGAGCGGTCTGCCCGGGTTCGTTCGACCCGATCACCAACGGCCACCTCGACATCATCGAGCGGGCCTCCAAGCTCTACGACGTGGTGCACGTCGCGGTGCTGATCAACAAGAACAAGCAGGGCATGTTCACCGTCGAGGAGCGGATCGAGCTCATCCGGGAGACCACCGCCCACCTCGGCAACATCGAGATCGAGGCACACCTCGGCCTGCTGGTGGACTTCTGCCGGGAGCGCGGCATCCCCGCGATCATCAAGGGCCTGCGGGCGGTCAGCGACTTCGACTACGAGCTGCAGATGGCCCAGATGAACCACGGCCTGACCGGCGTCGAGACCCTCTTCGTGCCGACCTCGCCGACCTACAGCTTCCTCTCCTCCAGCCTGGTCAAGGAGGTCGCCTCCTACGGCGGCGACGTCTCCCACCTGCTGCCCGAGGGCGTCAACAGCCGACTGGTCGAGCGGATCGCCGAACGGAACAAGTGAATCCGGACAGAGCTGGCGAACCGTCACATTCCTTCGCGGTGGTGGCACCGGCGTTGTGAGCTGCGCCCGCTCTGGCCGTACAGTCTGTACTCCTGCCCGACGGTGATGCCGTGCCGTGGGGCGCTGCCTCCGCCGCAGCTCGGCGGCACACGGAAAGACGAAGCCCCGTGGACGTGCAGAACAGACTCGACGCGATCGTCTCGGCGGTGGAGAACGCCCGCTCGATGCCCATGTCGGCGTCCTGCGTGGTGAACCGGGCCGAGCTGGTCGGCCTGCTCCAGCAGCTCCGCGAGGCGCTGCCCGCCGAACTCGCCCAGGCCCAGTCGGTGATGGCCGACCACGAGCAGGTGGTGGCGGACGCCCAGGCGCAGGCCGACCAGATCATCCGCGGCGCGCACGACGAGCGCGGCTCGATCGTCTCCGACACCGAGGTGGTCCTGCGGGCCCAGGCCGAGGCGGACCGCATCCTCTCCGAGGCCCGGTTCGAGGTCGAGACCAAGCGCGCCGAGGCGGACGACTACGTCGACTCCAAGCTGGCCAACTTCGAGGTGGTGCTCACCAAGACGCTCGGCGCCGTCGGCCGCGGCCGGCAGAAGCTGCGCGGCGACTCCAGCGTCTTCGAGCAGCCCTTCGACGAGGAGGCCCAGGACGGCGAGGAGTTCCGCTCCCGGGTCAGCCCGAGCCCCGAGGTCGACGAGTACGTCGACGTGAAGCTCGCCACCCTGGAGACGGTGCTCAGCAAGACCCTGGAGGCCGTCGGCAAGGGCCGCGACAAGCTCCTCGGCAAGGCCCCGATCGACGAGCTCGGTGCCTACCTGGCCGCCGCCGACCAGGCCCAGCAGGCCAAGGACCGGGCCGAGGCGGTCGCGGCCGGCTTCGCCGAGGAGGACGAGCAGCCCTGGTACCGGGCCGAGGTCCCGCAGCAGCAGAGCTGGCCCGAGCCCACCCCCGCGGCGGCCGGCTGGCAGGCCCCGGAGGAGGGCCAGTACGGCAACGGCCAGTACGCCGAGGTCTACGGCGGCGGCTACGACCCGGCCGGGCAGCCCCCGGCGGACCCGTACGGCTACCCGCAGCAGCCCCAGCCCGGCTACCAGACCCAGGGCTTCGACCCCGCGTACGGCTACCAGCAGCCGGCCGCGTACCAGGGCCAGGAGCAGCAGTACGACGCGTACGGCTACCCGCAGCAGCAGGTGCCCCAGCAGCAGGTTCCGCAGCAGATGCCCCAGCAGATGTCCCAGCAGCAGGCGAGCCTGGACGAGACCAGCTTCTTCGACACCAGCATGATCGACATGACCAGGCTGCGGGAGCTCGGCGGCCGGTGACTCCGGGCGAAGTTGGGCCAGGCCGGAGTGTCCGGTAGTCTGACCACTCCGGCCCCTCCAGAGCTGGGCCCGTTCGGCTGCCTGGAAGCCGCCGACCAGAACCGATCCGCGCCGCGCAGGTAGTGCGTGCCGCCAGCAGGAAGTCAGGACACCTTGAACCGCCTCGACCACCGCGACCCGCTCGTGTTCGACACGCATGAGCTCGGTCGTCGCGCGGGCTCGCTGCGCAAGGCCTCCCGCACCCTGCCGGCGCCCGCCGACCTCGGCATCGAGGACGTCATCGGCGTCCCGGCCGGCAGCGAGATCGAGCTGGACATCCGCCTGGAGTCGGTGGTCGAGGGCGTGCTGGTGACCGGCACCGCGACCGCCCACGTCGAGGGCGAGTGCGTGCGCTGCCTGGAGCCGGTGGAGGACGACCTGGAGGTCGACTTCCAGGAGCTGTACTACTACCCGGAGTCCGACGAGCGTCACCGCGCCCGGACCGCCGGTGCGGAGGACCTCGACGAGGACTCCGAGGACGAGACTTACCGTCTGGAGGGCGACTTCTTCGACCTCCAGCCGGTGCTGCGTGACGCGGTGGTGCTCGCACTGCCGCTGCAGCCGGTGTGCCAGGAAGACTGCCTGGGCCTGTGCTCCGAATGCGGAGCGCGCCTGAGCGACGACCCGGCCCACCACCACGACGCCGCCGACCCCCGGTGGGCGGCTCTGCAGGGACTCTCCGCCGCCCCCGGCGACGAGGGTGACGGGATCAAGACCAGCGGTACCCGTGAGGGTCTCGCCGAGAACCAGGAGAAGTAGCCGTGGCTGTTCCGAAGCGGAAGATGTCGCGCAGCAACACGCGCCACCGTCGGTCCAACTGGAAGGCCGTCGTTCCGGCCCTCGTGGCGTGCGACCGCTGCCACGAGCCGAAGCTGGGCCACATCGCGTGCCCGAGCTGCGGCACGTACAACCGTCGCCAGGTCCTCTCGGTCTGATCGGCGGGGTGCACGGATCGATGTCGGAGAGCATTTCCACCCGCAAGTCGGCTCCTGCCAACGGGAGCAAGGCCGGCGGTCCGGCTTCGACCGAATACGACGTCCTGGAAGGGCGCCTCGGGTACACGCTCGAGCGCGCCCTTCTGGTGCGTGCCCTCACACACCGCAGCTTCGCCTACGAGAACGGCGGGCTGCCGACCAACGAGCGCCTCGAGTTCCTCGGTGACTCGGTGCTCGGGCTGGTCGTCACGGACACCCTCTACCGCCTCCACCCGGAGGTCGCCGAGGGCACCCTGGCCAAGCTGCGCGCCGCGGTGGTCAACTCCCGCGCGCTGGCCGAGGTCGGCCGGGGCCTGGAGCTCGGCACCTTCATCCGCCTGGGCAAGGGCGAGGAGGGCACCGGCGGCCGGGACAAGTCCTCGATCCTCGCGGACACCGTCGAGGCCGTCATCGGCGCCATCTACCTGGACCAGGGCCTGGACGCCGCCACCGACTTCGTCCACCGCCTGTTCGACCCGCTGATCGAGGAGTCCTCTCAGCTGGGCGCGGGCCTGGACTGGAAGACCAGCCTCCAGGAGCTCACCGCCACGGTGGGCATCGGAGTGCCGGAGTACGTGGTCGCCGAATCCGGCCCGGACCACGAGAAGACCTTCAGCGCGAACGCCCGGGTGGCCGGCGAGGACTTCGGGCAGGGCAGCGGCCGCTCGAAGAAGGAAGCCGAGCAGAAGGCGGCGGAGAGCGCCTGGCGGGCCATCAAGGCCAAGTACGCCGACCAGCTCAACCCCGGTACCACTCCCAGCAGCTGACCGTTCGTCACGAATAGGCGGCCCCCGTGCCCGAGCTCCCCGAAGTAGAGGTGGTCCGGCGCGGTCTCGCCCGCTGGGCGGCCGGCCGCACCGTGGCCGAGGCGCAGGTGCTCCACCCGCGCGCCGTCCGCCGCCAGCCCGGCGGGGCCGACGAGTTCGCCGCCCGGCTGGCCGGGGCCACCCTGGGCGCGCCGCAGCGCCGGGGCAAGTACCTCTGGGTGCCGCTCGGCGGGGACCAGGCACTGATCGGGCACCTCGGGATGAGCGGCCAACTGCTGGTCCAGGACCCGGTGGTGCCCGACGAGACCCACCTGCGGGTGCGGCTGCGGTTCACCGACGGCGGGCGCGAGCTGCGCTTCGTCGACCAGCGGACCTTCGGCGGTCTGGCGGTCGAGGAGTCCGAGCCGGGGGATCCGGAGTCCACGCCGCTCTCCATCGCGCACATCGCCCGGGACCCGCTGGACGAGCGCTTCGACGACGGGCTGTTCGTCACCGCGCTGCGCACCAAGCGGACCACGGTGAAGCGGGCGCTGCTCGACCAGACGCTGATCAGCGGGGTCGGCAACATCTACGCGGACGAGTCGCTGTGGCGCGCCAAGCTGCACTACGAGCGGGCCACCGCCACCCTGACCCGGCCCCAGGCGCACGCGCTGCTGGACCACGCCCGGGACGTGATGGGGGCCGCGCTGGCGGTGGGCGGCACGAGCTTCGACAGCCTGTACGTCAACGTGAACGGCGAGAGCGGGTACTTCTCGCGGGAGTTGGACGCGTACGGGCGCGAGGGGGAGCCGTGCCGGCGGTGCGGGACGGCGATGCGGCGGGAGCCGTGGATGAACCGGTCGAGCTACTTCTGCCCGAAGTGCCAGCGCGCTCCGCGCTGAGGGCACGGAGCGCGCTGAACGGTCAGGCCCGCTTGGTCAGTTCGGGTTCGGCGGCCGCGTCCTCGCCCAGGTCCTGTTCGCCCTGGCCGTAGTAGGCGACGCCGACGGCGCTGACGACGGCCAGCAGGAAGCCGAAGGCGGCGAGCCAGCCGAGGCCGGCGCGGGAGGAGTCCCCGAGCCAGATGACGCCGACGGCGCCGGGGATGACGGTCTCGCCGACCACCAGGGCGGCGGTGGCGCCGTTGACCGAGCCGATCTGCAGGGCCACGGTGTGCAGGTACATCCCGCCGATGCCGCCGACCAGGATGGCGTACAGGGCCGGGTCGGAGACCAGCTTCACCAGGTCGAAGGGCTCGACGCCGTTCAAGATGCGCACGCCGACGCCGAGCGCGCCGAAGCCGAGGCCGGAGAGCAGGCCCGCCACGATCGCGCCGCCGGCGCCCATCAGGCGGACGACCACCGCACCGATCACGATCAGGGCGATGGTGACGCCGAGCAGCCACCAGTGGACGGCCATCTCCGCGTGGTGCCCGCCCTCGGGGCCGGCCGCGACGGCGAGCAGGATCAGCGCGGCGCAGAGCACGGCGATCGATGCCCACTCGGGGCGCTTCAGGCGGATGCCGAGCAGCTTGATGGAGAGCACTGCGGTGATCACCAGATTGGCGCTGATGATGGTCTGCGAGAGGAAGAGCGGGAGCAGCCGGGCGGCCAGTGCGCCGAGGCCGAAGCCGATCAGGTCGAGCACCGTGCCGAGGATGAACTCCCAGGTGACGGCGGCCTTGGCGGTGGAGGAGAGGTTGGGGCCGCCGTGCTCGGTGACCCCGGCGGAGCGGCCCTTGGCGGCGGCCTCCTCGCGGGCGGAGCGGCGTGAGCCGACCGCCTGGAGTACCGAGCCGGTGCCGTAGCAGGCGGATGCCGCGACGGCGGTGACGAGGCCCAGGATCACCGGGTGCTCCGATCGTGGATGGTGCGGACGTGCTTGATCAGTCCTAACTATGCCCCGCCCGCCGGGTGGCGGGGTCCACCGGTAGGAGGAGCGCGGTCCGGCCCGACCGGCGGGGGAGACCGGGTGCCCCGGGGTGGGCGGAATGTCCGGCCTCCGGGGGTAGGTTCGGAGCATGAGGACCTTCGCGCTCCACCGCCCGGGCCGCTCCCCGGCCGTCGCCGTGCTCGCCGCGCTGCTGGCAGCTCTCCTGCTGCTCCTCGCGGGCCCCGCCGTGGCCGCCGGGAGCATCGAGGAGGCGGGGAAGGCGCTGAAGCAGGGTCAGGTGTACGTCGACCCGGCGATGGCCGGGCGGTACTCGGCCGGGCAGGCCGCCGCGCTGGCCGCGCGGATCAAGGCCGCCGACAAGCCGGTGTTCGTCGCGGTGGTCCCGGCGGACGACCGGTTCCCGGCCAGGACGACGGCGAGCGACCTGCGGACCAGGGTCGGGGTGACGGGCGTCTACGCGATCTGGCGGGGCGAGGAGTTCAAGGCCTTCTCCGACGGGGCGGCGCTGCCGCCGGCCGCCGCCACCTCGATGTCGGGGGCGGCCTTCCGGGCCCACCCGGGCGACATCGCCGGCACCCTGGACGACTTCGTCGGGCAGGCGCTCCCCCAGACGAAGGGCAAGGGCGTGGCCTCCTCCTCCGGCGGGGTCGGGGCGGCGGCGATCGTGGTGCCGGTGGCGCTGCTGGCGCTGGGCGGCGGCGGGGTGTTCCTGCTGCTGCGCCGGTCGAAGCGGAAGAAGGCGGAGAAGGCCCGGGCCGAGCTGGCCCAGCTGCGGGTGGTGGTGGACGAGGACATCACGGCCTTCGGCGAGGAGCTGGACCGGCTGGACTTCGCCCCGGGCGCCCCGGACGCGGACGACGCCCAGCGGGCGGACTACGCGCACGCGCTGGACTGCTACGACCGGGCCAAGCGGGAGATGGACCGGGCCGGGCACCCGGAGCAGGTCCGCCCGGTGACCGAGGCGCTGGCCGACGGCCGGTTCGCGCTGGCCACCCTGACGGCCCGTCGGGAGAAGCAGCCGCTGCCGGACCGCCGTCCGCCGTGCTTCTTCGACCCCCGGCACGGCCCCTCGGTGAAGGACGCCGACTGGGCGCCGGCGGGTGCGGCCCGCCGCTCGGTGCCGGTCTGCGCGGCCGACGCGGCCCGGCTGACGGCGGGTCAGGAGCCGGCGGTGCGGACGGTGGAGACCGAGCACGGCCGCGAGCCGTACTGGAACGCCGGGCCGGCCTACAGCCCGTGGGCGGGCGGGTACTTCGGCGGCGGGATGCTGCCGGCCCTGCTGGTCGGGACGGCGCTCGGCTCGATGATGGCGACCCCGTCCACCGCCTGGGCGGACAGCGGGGCGGCCGGGTCGGGCTGGGAGGGCGGCGACTCCTCCGGAGCCGACTTCAACCCCTCCGACTTCGGCGGGTTCGACGGCGGTGGCGGCGGGGACTTCGGTGGGGGAGGGGACTTCGGGGGCTTCTGAGTCGGGTGGTGTGAAACCCCTTGCCCGCAGGGCCGCGTCTGGCTATCAGTACGATGATCAGCTAGGCAGAGAGCAAGGGGCACCACCATGGGGGATCAGGGCTTCCGGGTAGAACCGGGCGCACTCAGGCAGTACGCGGCACTCGTCGAGGCGCAGGCGGAACGGATCGCGGAGATCCAGTCCCGCCTCGCCTCGGTGTCGCTGAACTCGAACGACTTCGGCAAGCTGCCGGACGCACAGAACCTGTACGAGGCCTACCAGGAGCACGCCGAGGCCGAGCACCAGAACCTCGCCGACCTCGGCGAGATCCTGGCCGACACGGCCGGCGGCCTCCAGGACACGGCGGACAACTACGAGAGCCACGACACCGCCATCGCCTCGGCCTACGGGGACGGGAGCAGCCGGTGATCCCCGGAACGGACGTCTCCTTCGCCGAGGCCGGTGCCGCGTACAAGTGGACCCGGGACTTCGTCAGCACCCCCTTCGAGGCGCTGCCCAGCTTCACCAACCCCGTCTCCGAGGGCCTGGACGCCGGGCTGGACGAGTTCGTCAAGGGAGCCCTCGACTTCCTCGGGCTGATGGACATGCTGGAGGAGGTCACCGGCGAGCTGGAGACCCTCACCAACGCCGCCCAGGAGTGGCAGGCCCAGGCGAAGGCGATGCAGGAGGTCGCCAACGAGCTGCGCTCGGGCGGATCGGCCCTCTCCGGCCAGTGGGAGGGCGCGGCCTCCGCCGCCTTCGGCGGCCACATGGGCAAGGTGGTCGAGGCCGTCGAGGCCACCGCCGCCGACATGAACGAGACCGCCAAGATCATCAGCCAGGCCGCCGAGGCCTGCGAGCTGGCCGAGAACCTGGTGATCGGGCTGATCCGGGAGGCGATCGAGGTCCTGATCGCCACCATGGCGGCGATGATCCTGGTCGACATCATCACCCTGGGCGCCGCCACGGTGGTCAACGCGCTGGTGGTCGAGGCGGAGGTGTCGGTCTACGTCCTGCGGATCGCCTCGGTCTCCCGCAAGCTGGCCACCACACTGGGCAAGCTGATGGACGCCGTCCGGAAGATCCAGACCGCCGGGAAGTCCTTCAAGAACATCCGCGAGGGCCTCAAGGCGGCCAAGGCGGTCCGGAAGATCGGCGGCGCCGGCAACCGCTTCGGCACCGCCAGGGACCTGATCACCAACCCGAACATCGGTACCCTCGGGGAGTTCGCCACCGCCCAGGCGGTGAAGGCCGGCTTCGGCGCGGTGAAGGGCGGCATCGCCACCGGCGTCGGGCTCGGCATCGGCGCGGGCGACTTCGGCGGAGTCCTCACCGACACCGCCAAGGACGACGCCGCGATCGACGCGGCCACCGGCGCGCTGGACGGCGGCGAGCACGCGAAGCCCTACCGGGTGCCGCAGACCCGGGTCGAGGAGGCCTTCGGATGAGTCAGTACGTCGAGCCGCGTCCGCTGGGCGGCGAGTCCTTCCGCCCGCTGTTCGCGCCGCACCTCCAGCCGGGCGAGCAGATCCACGCGGTGGCCGAGCTCACCCTCAGCGACCTGATCCGCCGCGTCCCGCGCAAGTACCGGCCGGGCGCGGCGACGCGGGGAGCGGGGGCCGTCCTCGGCGCGCTGTTCGAGCCGGTGGCGGTGGTCGCGGAGCTGCTGCTGGAGGGGATCTTCGGGATCTCCCGGGTGATCCGCCGGATCACCCGCGGCGCGGGCCTGCAGGGTGGCTGGGGCAGCCAGGCCGGCCAGTTCGTGATCGCGGTGCGGCACGGCTACGAGGGCGCCGCGTCGATGGACAACAACCGCGCGGTGGTGGCCTTCACCGACCGCCGGATGCTGCTCGCCGACCACCTGGTCGGGCTCGGCCTCAAGCCGCTCGGCGAGCTGCCCTACGGCCGGGTCCGCCGGGTCGAGGACCGCACCGGCGCCGTCGCCGACCGGGTCGACCTGCACTTCGCGGACGGCTCGCTGGCCGCGCTCTCGCAGTCCTCGGACGAGGCCCGCGCCCTGGTGGCGCTGATCCGCTGACGTTCCGGTCGCTGTGCATGGCCTAGGGTCGTGGCCATGCACAGCGACGAGTCCGTCCGCTGCACCGCCTGGGTGCGCGGCAAGGTCCAGGAGGTCGGCTTCCGCTGGTGGACCAGGGCCCGGGCGCTGGAGATCGGCGGCCTCACCGGCTACACCAGCAACCTCGGCGACGGCCGGGTCCAGGTGGTCGCCCAGGGCGCGCGGCACGACTGCGAGCGCCTCCTGCACGCGCTGCGCGGCCCCGGCACGCCGGGCCGGGTGAGCGGGGTCACCGAGATATGGGGAGGCACCGCCGGGTGCTACGAGGGCTTCGAACTCCGGTGACCGCGGGCGCCGCCCGGCGGGCGGCAGGGGCGCCGGGGTGTGCACGGACGAGACCGGCGTGACACTGAGGTGACACCGTGGTGCGAATGCCGGTGTCGGGCGGTTGCCTTCTGGGCAGACTCGTGGTTGACTCCGCAGCGAGCAGTGATCCATCTGACACCACGATGGGTCGCCCGCCCGGCCGCACCGCGTGTCCACTCCCGCGTGCAGGTGACAGGGTGGCGGTAGCGTGCGGTGATCGTGTTGACCCGTACCGTCTTTGGTGAGACGCTGAAAGCCCGCGCACCAATATGCGTTCTCCCGGCAGGGTCATGTCGTCGTGAGTCCAGCTCACACGGCTCTCCCGTAGTGCCCAGCCAGCACTACCGGCCCGCGGACGGGTGCGTGACACCCCTTCCCCCAAGACCTGTACCGAAACGGTTCGGTCACTCAGCGTGGAGGACCATTCATCATGGCAAAGGCGCTTCTCGGGTACGTCGGCGGCCCCGACCCGCGAATGCTCACCGAGGTGCGACGGCTTCAGCAGCGCGTCCAGGACCTGGAGTCCGAGCTCAACCGGATGCAGGCCGAGAACGACGCACTCACCGCTGTCGTTGACGAGCACTCGCTGCTCAGCAGCATCGAGCTGGACCAGCGGGAGCCCGCGCTCACCTGATCCTGACCCGATCGCCAGAGTTCGACGCTGCTGCGCACGAGATCCCCGATGGGGTCGCAGCTACAAGAGGGACGCCGAAGACGGCGTCCCTTCGTCGTTCCCGTCACCTTTTGCCGATCACATTGCCCAGCTCCGGCGTGGTCAAACCACCGCCTGTCCGGCCCCCGTGAGGGTGGCCGGATACAGTCGGCCATCCGGGAGGTGAACACCGGACGGCCGCCGAGGTGAGGAGAACGGGCGCGTGCACCTGAAGAGTCTGACGCTGCGCGGGTTCAAGTCCTTCGCCTCCGCCACCACCCTCCGCTTCGAACCCGGCATCACCTGCGTGGTCGGCCCCAACGGCTCCGGCAAGTCCAACGTCGTGGACGCCCTCAGCTGGGTCATGGGGGAGCAGGGCGCCAAGTCGCTGCGCGGCGGAAAGATGGAGGACGTCATCTTCGCCGGCACCAGCGGCCGCCAGCCGCTCGGCCGCGCCGAGGTCAGCCTCACCATCGACAACACCGACGGCGCGCTGCCCATCGACTACTCCGAAGTCACCATCACCCGCACGATGTTCCGCAACGGCGGCAGCGAGTACGCCCTCAACGGCGAGACCTGCCGGCTGCTCGACATCCAGGAGCTGCTCTCCGACTCCGGCATCGGCCGCGAGATGCACGTCATCGTCGGGCAGGGCCAGCTGGACTCCGTACTGCACGCCGACCCGATGGGCCGCCGGGCCTTCATCGAGGAGGCCGCCGGGGTGCTCAAGCACCGCAAGCGCAAGGAGAAGGCGCTGCGCAAGCTCGACGCGATGGCCGCCAACCTCAACCGGGTACAGGACCTGGTCGCCGAACTGCGCCGCCAGCTCGGGCCGCTCGGGCGGCAGGCGAAGATCGCCCGGCGGGCGGCCGGGATCCAGGCCGAACTGCGCGACGCCCGGCTGCGCCTGCTCGCCGACGACCTGCTGACGCTCCGTCGGGCGGTGGAGGCCGAGATCGCCGACGAGCTGGCGCTGCGGCTGCGCCGCTCCACCGTGGAGCAGGAGCTGGACCGGGCCCAGCAGCGGGAGGCCGTGCTGGAGGCCCAGGTGCAGCAGCTCGGGCCCCGGCTGGAGGAGGCCCGGCAGACCTGGTACCGGCTCTCCGCGCTCGGCGAGCGGACCAGGGGCACCATCGGCCTGGCCGAGGCCCGGGTGCGGCACGCGCTCACCGCCGGACAGGGCGAGGAGCGGCGCGGGCGCGATCCGGAGGAGCTGGAGCGGGAGGCCGCCCGGGTCCGCGAGGAGGAGGCCGCGCTCGCCGAGGCGCTGGAGGAGGCGCGGTACGCGCTGGCCGAGACGGTCGAGCGCAGGGCCGAGCTGGAGCGTGAACTCGCCGCCGAGGACGTCCGGTTGAAGAGCGCCGCGCGGGCCATCGCGGACCGCAGGGAGGGCCTGGCCCGGCTCCAGGGGCAGGCGGCCGCCGCCCGTTCCAAGGCGGCCGGAGCCGAGGCCGAACTGGCCCGCCAGGCCGAGGCCAGGGACGGCGCGGTCGAGCGGGCCGAGGCCGCGCAGCAGGAGTACGCCGCCCTGGAGGCCGAGGTCGGCGGCGCGGACGGCGGGGACGAGGAGGCCGAGGCCGCGCACCGGGAGGCGAAGGAGCGGGCCGTCGCGGCGGCGGCCGCCGTCGGTGCCGCCCGGGAGGAGCTGGCCGCCGTCGAGAAGGAGCGGGCCGGGCTGACGGCGCGTCACGAGGCGCTCTCGCTGGGCCTGCGGCGCAAGGACGGCAGCGGTGCGCTGCTGGTGGACGGGGCGTTGGCCGGGGTGCTCGGGCCGGCCGCCTCGCTGCTGACCGTCGAGCCCGGGTACGAGACGGCCGTCGCCGCCGCGCTCGGGGCGGCGGCCGAGGCGGTCGCGGTCGACGGGGTGGAGACGGCGGCGGCCGCGCTGCGGCTGCTGCGGGAGCGGGACGCGGGGCGGGCGGCGCTGCTGGTCGGCGGGGCGCCCGCGGTGCGGGAGCCGGCGGCCGACGGGCTCCGGTGGGCGGCCGGGCTGGTGGACGGGCCGGCCGAGCTGCGGCCGGCGGTGGCCCGGCTGCTGGAGCGGACGGTGGTGGTGGACGGCCTGGACGAGGCCGTCCGGCTGGTGGTGCGGGAGCCGGGACTGACCGCGGTGACCCGGGACGGCGACCTGCTCGGCGCGGGCCTCGCGCAGGGCGGGGCGGCCGGCGCGCCGAGCCTGCTGGAGACCCGGGCCGCGGTGGACGAGGCGGCCGCGCGGATCGCCGAACTCGACGTGCGCTGTGAGGAGTCGGCCCGGGCACTCGCCGAGGTCACCGAACTGCGTCGCGAACTCACGGCGGAGATCGAGGAGTTGACGGCCCGTCGACGGGCGGCCGAGAAGGAGCGGGCCGCCGTCGCCGGGGCGCTCGGTCGGCTCGGCGGGCAGGCCAGGGCGGCCGCCGGGGAGGCTGAGCGGCTGGCCGCCTCCGTCACCCGGGCCGAGGAGGGCCTGGCGCAGGCGCTGGCCGCCGCCGAAGAGCTGGCCGAACGGCTCGCGGTGGCCGAGGAGTTGGCGGAGGCGGGAGAGGACGAGCCGGATCCGGCGCGCCGCGACGAGCTGGCGGCCGGCGCGGCCGAGGCCCGGCAGGGCGAGCTGGAGGCCCGGCTCTCGGTGCGCACCCACGAGGAGCGGGTGCGCGGCCTGAACGGCCGGGCCGACCAGCTGGACCGCTCGGCCCGGGCCGAGCGCGAGGCCCGCGCCCGGGCCGCCGAACGGCGCGAGCGGGCCCGCCACGAGGCCGGCGTGGCCGGCGCGGTGGCCGCCGGAGCCCGGCAGTTGCTGGCCCGGCTGGAGCTCACGCTGGCCCGGGCCGAGGCGGAGCGCGCCGAGGCCGAGCAGCAGCGCGCCGAACGGGAGGCCGAGCTGCGTGCCGGGCGGGAGCTGGGGCGCGAACTCAAGGGCGAGCTGGACAAGTTGGTGGACGCCGGGCACCGGGACGAGGTGCTGCGGGCCGAGAAGCGGCTGCGGATCGAGCAGTTGGAGGCCAAGGCGCTGGAGGAGTTCGGCATCGAGGGCGGCGAGCTGCTCGCCTCCTACGGGCCGGAGCAGCCCGTCCCGCCCGCGCTGCCGGAGGAGGGCCAGGAGCCCGGCGAGCCCCGCCCGTACGTCCGGGCCGAGCAGGAGAAGCGGCTGCGGGCCGCCGAGCGGGCGTACCAGCAGTTGGGGAAGGTGAACCCGCTGGCGCTGGAGGAGTTCGCGGCGCTGGAGGAGCGCCACCAGTTCCTCGGCGAGCAGCTGGACGACCTCAAGCGCAGCCGCAAGGACCTGATGGACATCGTCCGGGACGTGGACGCCCGGGTGGAGCAGCTGTTCACCTCGGCCTACCACGACACCGCGGCGCAGTTCGAGGGCGTGTTCTCCCGCCTCTTCCCGGGCGGGGAGGGGCGTTTGGTGCTGACCGACCCGGAGAACATGCTCACCACCGGCGTCGAGGTGGAGGCCCGGCCGCCGGGGAAGAAGGTGAAGCGGCTCTCACTGCTGTCGGGCGGGGAGCGCTCGCTCACGGCGGTGGCCCTGCTGGTCTCCATCTTCAAGGCCCGGCCCAGCCCGTTCTACGTGATGGACGAGGTGGAGGCGGCGCTGGACGAGACCAACCTGCGCCGGCTGATCGCCATCATGGAGGAGCTGCGGGAGAGCTCCCAGCTGATCGTGATCACTCATCAGAAGCTCACCATGGAGTCGGCCGACGCGCTGTACGGCGTCACCATGAAGGGCGACGGGATCTCCCAGGTGATCAGCCAACGGCTGCGCGAGGAGCACCGCGAGCGGAGGACGCGCGCGGTGCCCCGGCAGGAGCCGTCGGTCAGCGGGTGAGCAGCTCGCTCCGTTCGCCGCTCTCCGGCTCGGTCTCCACGGCGGTGGTGCGGGCCTGCGGGAGCAGGGCGTAGACCGCCGCGCCGACCAGGATGGTGACCACCCAGGCCAGGCCGTTGGTGCCGATCCAGCTGCTCGACCAGGGGCCGGCGAACCAGACGTCGTCCGCGCTGAGGGCCGCCCGGGTGAACATCAGGCCGGTGCCGATCGCCAGCAGCCAGGCGGTGAGCGCCTGCCAGCAGAAGCCGCCCCTGAACCAGTAGGCGGAGCGCTCGGAGGTGTCGAGCAGGGCGGCGGCGTCGTAGCGGGTCCGGCCCTGGCGGTGACGGCGCACCATGTCGACGCCGTAGACGCCGATCCAGGCCGAGAAGGAGACGGCCAGGATGGTCAGGAAGGTGATGAAGGAGCCGTAGAAGCTCTTCGCCACCAGCATCAGCAGCAGACCGCCGACCAGGCTGATCACCGCGTTGATGGAGACCGCCCAGGCGCGCGGCAGCCGCACGCCCATGGTCTGGGCGGTGAAGCCGGCCGAGTACATCGAGAGGCTGTTGATCAGCACCATGCCGATCAGCGCGATCAGCAGGTACGGCACGGCCAGCCAGGTCGGCAGCAGCTCGCCGATGAAGGCCACCGGGTCAGAGGCGGAGGCCAGGTCCGGGGTGCCGACCGCCATCACCGCGCCCATCAGCACCATCGGGACCACCACGATCCCGGCGCCGCCGACCGCGGTGCCCACGATGCCCCTGCTGCTCGCCCCGCGCGGCAGGTAGCGGGCGAAGTCGGCGCCGGACGGGGCCCAGCTGAGACCGCCGGCCGCGATGGTGCCGATGCCGGCGACCACCATCGCGGTGGTGCCGGCCGGGCGGGCGAAGACCTCGGACCACTCGACGGTGGCGACCAGGTAGCCGAGCACCAGGACCGAGAAGATCCCGAACAGGTAGGCCGACCAGCGGTTGCACCAGAGCAGCGCGTTCCGGCCGAGGCCGGAGACCAGGAAGGTGGTGCCCACGAAGAGGAGGAGGGTGACGACGACGAGGGGTGTGCTGCTCCGGATCCCGAAGAGCAGGTCGAGGACGGAGAGCAGCGCGTAGGCGCCGGTGACGGCGTTCACCGTCTCCCAGCCGAACCGGGCCACCCAGGTCACCGCGCCCGGCACCAGGTTCCCCCGGACGCCGAAGACCGCCCGGGAGAGCGTCATGGCGGGGGAGCCGCCCCACTTCCCGGAGACGGTCAGCAGGCCGACGATCCCGTACGCGAGGACGGCGGCCGAGACGGCGACCAGCAGGACCTGCCAGAGGTTCAGGCCGTTGAAGACGATCAGGCCGGCGCCCATGGTGAGCAGCAGCACGCTGATGTTGGCGGCGAACCAGGTGTGGAACAGCTCGCGGACGCGGCCCTGGCGCTCGTGGTCGGGCACCGGTTCGATGCCGCGGGTCTCCACGGCCTGGTGGTTCTCGGTCATGGGACACAAAGGTATGTTCTGCCCGGCTCATGGCATAAGAGGCGTATGTCCTCGTTCACCGGGGCGGGGGCGTCGCGGATACTGGGTGACGCCATGGAATATCTGATTCTTGCCGTAGTCATCGCGGTCGTCGCCGTCGGCGCCGTCGCGGGCCTCGTCGTCAGCGGCAGACGACGTAAGCAGCTGCCTCCCCAGGCCGAGGCACCCGTCATCACGCCCCCGCGCGAGCCGCAGGTCGGCGAGGAGTCCGCCGCATCGGCGCCGGAGCCGGTCCGCACGGTCGAGGAGGTGACGCTCCCCGAGGAGATCGAGGCCCCCGACGAGGCCCTGACCGCCCCCGAGCTGGAGGTCCCCGAACCGACCGCGGGCCGCCTGGTCCGCCTGCGCGGCCGGCTCTCCCGCTCGCAGAACTCGCTCGGCAAGGGCCTGCTCACCCTGCTCTCCCGGGACCGCCTCGACGAGGACACCTGGGAGGAGATCGAGGAGACCCTGCTCACCGCCGACGTCGGCGTGAAGCCCACCCAGGAACTGGTCGACAACCTCCGCACCCGGGTCAAGGTGCTCGGCACCCGCAGCCCCGAGCAGCTGCGCGGCCTGCTCCGCGAGGAGCTGGTCGCCCTGATCGGGGCCGACACCGACCGTCAGCTGAAGACCGCCAAGCACGAGGACGGCCGGCCGGCCGTCGTGCTGGTCGTCGGCGTCAACGGCGTCGGCAAGACCACCACCTCCGGCAAGCTCGGCCGGGTGCTGGTCGCGGACGGGCGCAAGGTCGTGCTCGGCGCGGCCGACACCTTCCGGGCCGCCGCCGCGGACCAGCTGCAGACCTGGGGCGAGCGGGTCGGCGCGGCCACCGTCCGCGGGCCCGAGGGCGGGGACCCGGCGTCCGTCGCCTTCGACGCGGTCAAGGAGGGCATCGCGGAGGGCGCGGACACCGTGCTCATCGACACCGCGGGCCGGCTGCACACCAAGACCGGGCTGATGGACGAGCTCGGCAAGGTCAAGCGGGTCGTGGAGAAGCACGGGCCGGTGGACGAGGTCCTGCTGGTGCTGGACGCCACCACCGGGCAGAACGGGCTGGTCCAGGCGCGGGTGTTCGCCGAGGTGGTGGACATCACGGGCATCGTGCTCACCAAGCTGGACGGCACCGCGAAGGGCGGCATCGTCATCTCGGTGCAGCGGGAACTCGGCGTGCCGGTCAAGCTGATCGGGCTCGGCGAGGGCGCGGACGACCTCGCCCCGTTCGAGCCGGGCGCCTTCGTGGACGCGCTGATCGGCGACTGACGCGGGTTCTTCCGCGGCAGTGCTCACACCAGGGGCGCGGGGAACTGCGCGCAGGGGAACGGCAGCACGTGCAACCGGCTGATGGAGCCTCAGTTGCAGGTGAGTGGCCTTCCGCCGCGCGCAGTTCCTCGCGCCCCTGGGCGTGTGCCCTGCCGGACGGGGGGCTGGAGGTGCGCGCCCGCGCGGCGGAGCCGCAGAGCGGCAGAGTCTCGCGCCCCCGGTGTGACCACCTGCGCTACGCGGTGACCGGGGTGCGTTCGCGGGTGCGGTGGCAGGCGTAGGCGATGGTGCCGAGGAGGAGGCGGGCTTCCGGGGGGCAGGCGGCGGAGTCGCGGGAGGGGCGGCGGAGCCAGCGGGCCGGGCCGAGGGGGCCGAGGACGGTGGGCGGGGCGGCGACGTAGGAGCCCTCGCCGTGGCAGGCCAGGTCGAGGGTGGTGTCGTCCCAGCCCATCCGGTAGAGCAGGTCGGGGAGGCGCTGGGCGGCACCGGGGGCGACGAAGAAGAGCAGCCGTCCGGTCGGCAGGCCGAGCACGGGGCCGACCTGGGTGCCCATCCGCTCCAGCCGGACCAGGGCCTGGAGACCGGGCTGCGCGGGGACGTCGAGGACGTCGAAGGAGCGGCCGGCGGGCAGCAGCAGTGCGGCGGGGGAGGACGAGCCGTCCCGGAGCGCGTCCAGCCCGGCGGTGCCGGTGCCGGAGGCCGGGTCGACGGCGGGGCCGAGCCCGAGGTGCAGGCCGGGCGCGGCGCAGTGGACGGTGCCGCAGTCGCAGCGGCCGTCGGCCGGGGTGGCGGAGCCGGTGGAGACCGCCACCGCCCAGCCCCAGCGCCCGGTGTACTCAGCGGCGGCCTCGTACGCGGTGCCGCGGGTCCGGCGGCGGGTGCCGAAGCGGAGTTCGCCGAAGAGGGTTTCCATGCCTCCCCCAACAGGTTCGGAATGCCGGTGGTTACGGGGCGCGTCGCCGGACGGACCTCCGGACGGACCTCCGGACGGGCCGCCGGGCGTGACGCCGTGACGGTCGGCCGGCCGTGCCGGTGCGTCGATTGTGCGACGTGAAGCGGGTCGTGCGTCGGCGGCGCGCAGCAGGCGGAGTGCTCCGATTCGTGGGTGCCGGGCGAGCAGGCCGCTTGCGCCCCCGCTGCGGATGCCGGATCGTCGGAGCTGCACGGGACTCCCCTTCCTGGTCCGGCGGCTGCCGGGTCGTCAAGATCCCTGGCGGCACGGTGAGTTGGGCGGGCATGGTGCCGGCTACCAGTGAAGCGCCCCGGGCCGTCGCGTAGTTCACTCCTAGGGGTGGCGAATGGTGGCGATTATCCGGGCGCGCTCCCCGGGGCGGGACTTGTCGCGTTACGTTCAGCACACGGAACGCATCGGGCCGCTCACGCTGGGCGGGGGAGTGCGAAGACGATCGGGGGCCCCGAGGGGCCGGGCGGGATGGGGCGCTTACCCATGGCAGAGAAGCAACCGAACGAGAAGCTGACCTCCTGGTTCGGCCGCAGCGGCTGGTCCAAGGGGGAGTTGGCGCGGCAGGTCAACCGCCGGGCCCGGCAGATCGGCGCCCACCACGTCTCCACCGACACCTCCCGGGTGCGCCGCTGGCTGGACGGCGAGCAGCCCCGCGAGCCGATCCCGAAGATCATGTCGCAGCTCTTCTCGGAGCGCTTCGGCTCGGTGGTCTCCATCGAGGACCTCGGCCTGCGCACCGCCGTTCCGGTCTCCACCGTGGACAGCGGGGTCGACCTGCCCTGGAGCGCGCCGCAGACGGTCCAGCTGATCAGCGAGTACTCCCGCAGCGACCTGATGCTCAACCGCCGTGGCTTCCTCGGCACTTCGCTCGCCCTGACGGCCGGCACCGCCCTGATCGAGCCGATGCAGCGCTGGCTCGCCCCCAACCCGGCGGGCGCCCCCACCCCGATCCTGGCCGCCGCCAACGGCGGGGAGCAGTTCACCGGCCGCCTCTCCGAGCCGGAGCTCCAACTGCTGGAGCAGACGACGGTGATGTTCCGTCAGTGGGACGCGCAGAACGGCGGCGGCCTGCGCCGCAAGGCGGTGGTCGGCCAACTCCACGAGGTCACCGACCTGCTCCAGGAGACCTACCCCGAGCAGACCACCAAGCGGCTGTTCCGGCTCACCGCCGAACTCGCCCACCTGGCGGGCTGGATGTCGTACGACGTCGGCATGCACCCCAGCGCGCAGAAGTACTACGTGCTGGCCCTGCACGCGGCCAAGGAGGCGGGGGACCGGCCGTTCGGCGCGCAGATCCTCACCGACATGAGCCGCCAGATGATCCACCTCAACCGGGGCGAGGACGCCCTGGAGCTGATCCACCTCGCGCAGTACGGCAGCCGGGACACCGCCAGCCCGCGCCAGCAGTCGCTGCTGTTCGCCATGGAGGCCCGGGCCTACGCCACCATCGGCGAGGTGAACCGCTGCGCCCGTGCCGTGCGGATGGCCGAGGACACCTTCAGCGACACCCGGTTCGACGACAACTCGCCGGGCTGGCTGAAGTTCTTCACCGAGGCCGAGCTCAACGGCGAGAACTCGCACTCCTACCGCGACCTGGCGTACCACGCCAACCGCAGCCCGCTCTACGCCTCGATGGCCGAGCCGGTGATGCAGCGCGCGGTGGACCTGTTCCGGCAGGACAAGGACCACGTGCGCAGCTACGCCTTCAACCTGATCGGCATGGCCAGCGTGCACCTGCTGCAGAACGAGCCCCGGCAGGCCGTCGCGGTGGCGGAGGAGGCGGTGGCCATCGCCACCAAGGTCCGCTCCGAGCGGCTGAACACCCGCATCCGCAAGACCACCGCCAACGCACTGCAGAACTACGGCGACCTGGACGCCGTCGCCCAGCTCTCCGACCGGGTGGTGGAGAACATCCCGGAGTTCGTCCAGAGCACCTGAGGCCCGGCGGCGGCCGGGACGTCCGTGGTTTGCGGTCCCGGGATGCCGGTGGCCTGCGGGCCTCACGGTCGGGGGTCGCCCGTCCGCAGCAGTCGTTCACCTCCTCGTAACGCCGCCGTGGCGCTCGTCACGGCGGCGAAACACCGAGCCGCACTGGCCGAAATCCGCCTTCGGCACTCTCCTCCTCAACGCCGACACCCCGGGTGGCACGGGACAGGGATCCCGGGTGTGGAGCGGCTCTTGCACCCACGAGGAGACGCCGATGCCGGACGGCTTCAGCGCTGGCGACACCGCCTTCGTATTCATCTGTGCGGCCCTGGTCATGGTGATGACCCCGGGCCTGGCCTTCTTCTACGGAGGCATGGTCAGGGTCAAGAGCACCCTCAACATGCTGGTCATGAGCTTCGTATCGCTCGCGATCGTCAGCGTGCTGTGGGTCCTCTACGGCTACTCGCTGGCCTTCGGCCCGGACGCGGGCGCCGGTCTCATCGGCAACCTCGACTACCTGGGCATGCGCGGCATCGGCCTGAACGACCTCACCGGCACCATCCCGGTCACCGCGTTCTCCGCCTTCCAGCTGATGTTCGCGATCATCACCCCGGCGCTGATCAGCGGCGCCATCGCGGACCGAGCCAAGTTCGCCGCCTGGGGCCTCTTCGTGGCCCTCTGGGTCTCGGTGGTCTACTTCCCGGTCGCGCACTGGGTGTTCTTCTTCGACGGCGGCAACGGCGGCTGGCTCGGCGACCGCAACGGCGTGATCGACTTCGCCGGCGGCACCGCCGTCCACATCAACGCCGGTGCGGCGGGCCTCGCGCTCTGCCTGGTGCTCGGCAAGCGGATCGGCTTCAAGAAGGACCCGATGCGCCCGCACAGCCTGCCGCTGGTGATGCTCGGCTCCGGGCTGCTCTGGTTCGGCTGGTTCGGCTTCAACGCCGGCTCGGCGCTGGCCGCCAACGGCGTCGCCGGGATGGCCTTCGTCAACACCCAGGTGGCCACCGCCGCCGCGGTGCTCGGCTGGCTGGCCTACGAGAAGATCCGCCACGGCGCCTTCACCACGCTCGGCGCCGCCTCCGGCGCGGTGGCCGGCCTGGTCGCCATCACCCCCGCCTGCGGCTCCGTCAGCCCGCTCGGCGCGGTGGCCATCGGTCTCATCGCCGGTGTGGCCTGCGCCGCCGCGATCAGCCTCAAGTACCGCTGGGGCTTCGACGACTCGCTCGACGTGGTCGGCGTCCACCTGGTCGGCGGCGTCATCGGCTCGCTGCTGATCGGCCTCTTCGCCACCGGCCACGTCGGCCAGACCGCGCAGGGCCTGTTCTACGGCGGCGGCGTCGGCCAGCTCGGCAAGCAGGCGATGGGCGTGGTCGTGGTCGGCCTCTACTCCTTCGTGCTCTCCTGGCTGCTCGGCAAGGCGATCGACAAGACCATCGGCTTCCGGGTCTCCGAGGACGTCGAAGTGGCCGGCATCGACCAGGCCGAACACGCCGAGTCCGCCTACGACTTCAGCGCCGTCGGCGCCAGCCTGGGCCGCGCCTCCACCTCCGCCTCCACCGTCACCACCGCTCCGAAGAAGGCCGAGGTCGACGCCTGATGAAGCTCATCACCGCAGTCATCAAGCCGCACCGTCTGGACGAGGTCAAGAACGCCCTGCAGGCCTTCGGGGTGCACGGACTGACCGTCACCGAGGCCAGCGGGTACGGCCGCCAGCGGGGCCACACCGAGGTCTACCGGGGCGCCGAGTACACCGTCGACCTGGTGCCCAAGGTCCGGATCGAGGTCCTGGTCGAGGACGACATGGCCGACGACGTGGTGGAGGTCGTGGTGAAGGCTGCCCGCACCGGCAAGATCGGTGACGGCAAGGTCTGGAGCATCCCGGTCGACACCGCCGTCCGGGTGCGGACCGGCGAACGCGGCCCCGACGCGATCTAGCGGGACCGGAACGACCGGCATCATTCGAGAGCGGTGAGCGGCGCTCGAGGGCAGCGGTCGAGAGCGGCGGTCGAGGGCAGTGGTCGACGGCGGCGGTCGAGAGTGGCAACCGAGAGCAGCAACCGACGGTCCCAGGCGGGCCGGTGACCCCCGTGGTCGCCGGTCCGCCGGACGCGTATCCGGACCCGGGCGGGTCCGGCCGAGCCAGCAGCAGCCCGCCGCGGCAGGACAGCCGCGGCGGGCACCGACGGACGGGGAACCGACGTGACCACCACCGACCAGCCCTCCGACCACGCGGCCGCCCGCGCCCGGCTGCTCGACGAACCGGGCCTGACCGGCGCCGTCCGCCGCAAGGCACTGGCCCGGCTCGCCGACGACTGGCTGGCCGGCCTCTACGCCGCGGCCGGCGCGCCCTCCGGCTCCGCCCTGGTGGCCGTCGGCGGCTACGGCCGCGGCGAACTCTCCCCGCGCAGCGACCTTGACGTGCTGCTGCTCCACCGCGGCCCGCTCGACCCGGCCCTGCCCGAACGGATCTGGTACCCCGTCTGGGACGGTGGTGCCGCCCTCGACCACGCCGTCCGCACCCCCGCCGAGGCCCGCGCGGTGGCCGCCGACGACCTCAAGGCCCAACTCGGCCTGCTGGACGCCCGCCACCTGGCCGGGGACCCCGAGCTGACCGCCGACCTGCGCTCCGCCGTCCTGTCCGACTGGCGGGCAAGCGCCCCCAAACGGCTGCCCGAACTGCGCGCCTCCTGCCTCGAACGGGCCGAGCGCCACGGCGAGTTGGCCTTCCTGCTGGAGCCCGACCTGAAGGAGGCCCGGGGCGGCCTGCGGGACGTGGTGGCGCTCAACGCGATCGCCGCCAGCTGGCTGGCCGACGCCCCGCGGGACGGGCTGGAGGCCGCCGCCGAGCGGCTCGCCGACGTCCGCGACGCCCTCCACCTGACCACCGGCCGGGCCACCGAGCGGCTCGCCCTCCAGGAGCAGGACCAAGTCGCCGCCAGGCTCGGCGTGCTGGACGCGGACACCCTGCTGCGCCAGGTCTACGAGGCGGCCCGCACCATCTCCTACGCGGCGGACGTCACCTGGCGCTCCGTCGAACGGGTCCTGGCCGAACGGAGCGGGGGCGGCCGGGTCCGCCGCAGCCGGCTGTTCACCTTCGGCGGCGCCGGGCGGGGGAGCGGGGCGGCGGCCCGGGGCCAGGTCGGCCGGGCGAACAGCGCGGTGGCCCGGGGTGCGGTCGAGCGGACGCCGCTGGCGGAGGGCGTGGTCGAGCAGGACGGCGAGGCGGTGCTCGCCCAGTCCGCCCGGCCCGGCCAGGACCCGGTGCTGCCGCTGCGCGCCGCCGCCGCGGCCGCCCAGGCCGGGCTGACCGTCTCCTACGCCACCGTCCGCCGCCTCGCCGCCGAGGCCGCCCCGCTCCCGGTGCCCTGGCCGGACGAGGCCCGGGCCCAGCTGGTCACCCTGCTCGGCGCGGGCGAGGCGGCCGTGCCGGTCTGGGAGGCGTACGAGGCCGAGGGCCTGATCACCCGTCTGCTGCCGGACTGGGAGCGGGTGCGCTGCCGCCCGCAGCGCAACGCGGTGCACGTCTGGACGGTGGACCGGCACCTGATCGAGACCGCGGTGCGGGCCGCCGCGATGACCCGCCGGGTGGCCCGGCCCGACCTGCTGCTGGTCGCCGCGCTGCTGCACGACATCGGCAAGGGCTGGCCCGGCGACCACTCCGAGGCGGGCGAGGTGATCGTCCGGGACGTGGCCGCCCGGATGGGCTTCGACAAGGCCGACGTCGAGACCCTCGCGCTGCTGGTCCGGCACCACCTGACCCTGGTCGACACCGCCACCCGGCGGGACCCGGACGACCCGGCCACCGTGGAGCTGATCACGGAGGTGACCGGCACCCTCTCCCACCTGGAGCTGCTGCACGCGCTCACCGAGGCGGACGCCACCGCCACCGGGCCGGCCGCCTGGAGCAGCTGGCGGGCCTCGCTGGTGTCCGGTCTGGCCGGGCGGGCCGCCGCGCGGCTGACGGGGGCTCAGGAGCCGCTCGCGGAGCTCGGCTGGGCCTCGGGACCGACCGCCGAGCAGGAGCGCCTCGCGGTCGAGGCGGCCCGCACGGGCGAGCCCGCGCTCACCCTGCTGGCCCACACGCTGAACACCGGGACGGGCCTGGGGGGCGGCGCCGCCGGTGTGGCCGGTGTCGCCGGGACGGGCTCGGGGAGCGGCGCCTCCGAGCCGCTGGGAACCGAACCGATGGGGGTCGAGCTCACGCTGGCCCTGCCGGACCGGCCCGGCCTGCTCGGCACGGTGGCCGGGGTGCTGGCGCTGCACCGCCTGACGGTCCGTTCGGCCGGGCTGCGCGAGCTGGACCCGGCGGGGGCCGGGCCGGTGCTGCTGCTCGGCTGGACGGTGGCGGCCGAGTACGGCGAACTCCCGGAGGCGGCCCGGCTGCGGGCCGACCTGCGGCGCGCACTGGACGGCTCGCTGGACGTCACCAGGAAGCTGGCGGAGCGCGACGCCGCCGCCCCGCGCCGCCGGGGGATCACCACTCCGCCGCCGGTCGTCACCGTCGCGCCGGGCGGGGCGTCCAGCACCGCGACGGTGCTGGAGGTGCGTGCGCACGACGCCCCCGGGCTGCTGCACCGGATCGGCCGGGCGCTGGACGGGGCGGGCGCCCGGGTCCGCACCGCGCACGTCTCCACCCTGGGGGCGGAGGCGGTGGACGCCTTCTACCTGACCGACCCGGCGGGCGGTCCGCTGACGGTGGAGCGGGCGCGGGAGGTGGCGGCGGCGGTGCAGTCGGCCCTGTCGTGAACGGGCCCCGCCGGCCGCTCGACCGCCGCTTCCGACGACCGCTTCCGACCGGGTGGGGACCGTTGGAGTGGTGGCCGGATACCCTGGGGGCGACGACAGTACCCGTACCGATGCCGCAAGGGACCCGCGACCGACGTGTTCGACACTCTCTCCGACCGCCTCGCAGCGACGTTCAAGAACCTCCGGGGCAAGGGCCGCCTCAGTGAGGCGGACATCGACGCCACCGCCCGCGAGATCCGGATCGCCCTGCTCGAGGCGGACGTCGCGCTGCCCGTGGTGCGCGCCTTCATCGCGCGGATCAAGGAGCGCGCGACCGGCGCGGAGGTCTCCGGCGCGCTCAACCCCGCGCAGCAGGTCATCAAGATCGTCAACGAGGAGCTCATCGCCATCCTCGGTGGCGAGACCCGCCGCCTGAAGTACGCCAAGTCCGGCCCGACCGTGATCATGCTGGCCGGTCTCCAGGGTGCCGGTAAGACCACCCTGGCCGGAAAGCTCGGCCACTGGCTCAAGGCGCAGAAGCACACCCCGCTCCTGGTGGCCTGTGACCTCCAGCGCCCCAACGCCGTCACCCAGCTCGAGGTGATGGCCGGCCGGGCCGGCGTCGCCTTCTACGGCCCGCAGCCGGGCAACGGCGTCGGCGACCCGGTGCAGGTGGCCCGCGACTCGATCGAGTACGCGAAGCAGAAGCAGTTCGACGTGGTCATCGTCGACACCGCCGGCCGCCTCGGCATCGACGCCGAGCTGATGCAGCAGGCCGCCGACATCCGGGCCGCGATCAACCCGGACGAGGTCCTGTTCGTGGTCGACGCCATGGTCGGCCAGGACGCGGTCACCACCGCCCAGGCCTTCCTCGACGGCGTCGACTTCACCGGCGTGGTGCTCTCCAAGCTGGACGGCGACGCGCGCGGTGGTGCGGCCCTCTCGGTCGCCCATGTGACCGGCCGTCAGATCATGTTCGCCTCCAACGGCGAGAAGGTCGACGAGTTCGACGCCTTCCACCCGGACCGGATGGCCTCGCGCATCCTCGGCATGGGCGACATGCTCTCCCTGATCGAGAAGGCCGAGCAGACCTTCTCGCAGGCCGAGGCCGAGAAGATGGCCGCCAAGCTGCGCGGCGGTCCGAAGGCCTTCACGCTGGACGACTTCCTGTCCCAGCTGGAGCAGGTCCAGAAGATGGGCTCGATCTCCAAGCTGCTCGGCATGCTGCCGGGCATGGGCCAGATCCGGGACCAGATCAACAACATCGACGACAAGGACGTCAACCGGGTCGGCGCGATCATCAAGTCGATGACCCCGGTCGAGCGGGCCGAGCCGGAGCTGATCAACGGCTCCCGCCGGGCCCGCATCGCCAAGGGCTCGGGCGTCCAGGTCGGCGAGGTGAAGAACCTGGTCGAGCGGTTCTTCGAGGCCCGCAAGATGATGTCCGCGATGGCCTCCGGCAAGGGCATGCCCGGCATGCCGGGGATCCCCGGGATGGGCGGCGGCGGCAAGAAGTCCGCCAAGAAGGCCCAGCCGGCCAAGGGCAAGCGCAAGAGCGGCAACCCGCTCAAGCGGGCCCAGGAGGAGGCGGCCGCGGCGGAGCGCAAGGCGCTCGGCGCGGGTGCCGGTGCGGGCGACGCCGCGCAGGCCCCGGGCGGTGCCTTCGGGCTCGGCGCGGGCAAGGGCCCGGCCGACTTCGAGCTCCCCAAGGAGTTCAAGGACCTGCTCTGACCCGCTGCGGACGTTCCGTCCGAGTCGGTCCGAGGGCGAGTTTCCGACGGCCCGTCACCCCTTCCGGTGGCGGGCCGTCGCCATGCCCGATGATGGTGCCGTGCGAGTGGAGATCCGGGCCCCCAGGGCGGCAGACGCAGGACCGTACGCGGCGGCGGTCCGCCGCTCCGCCGAGCACGTCGGGCGGTGGAACCCGGTGGAGCCGGACGGCCTCCCCGAGCTGCTCGGCCGTCAGGGGCCGGGGCTGCGCACCTTCCTGATCCTCGAGCGGGACAGCGGTGGACTGGTCGGCAAGTGCAACGTGGCCAACATCGTCATGGGCCGCTTCTGCAACGCCGCCCTCGGCTACGACTCCTACCTCCCCTACGCGGGGACGGGGCTGATGAGCGAAGGCATGCGGCTGGTGGTGGACCGCTGCTTCGCCGGGCAGGTGGACGGCGGGCTCGGGCTGCACCGGCTCGAGATCAACGTCCAGCCGGAGAACGAGCGCTCGATCGCGCTGGCGCGGCGGCTGGGGTTCCGGCACGAGGGCTTCACGCCGCGGATGCTCTTCCTGGGCGGGGCCTGGCGGGACCACGAGCGCTTCGCGCTGACGGCGGAGGAGTGGCCGGGGGTCTGACCCCGGGCCGCCTGACTCCATGTCGTCTGACCCCGGGTCAGGCCTGCGGGGCGCGGCGTTGCGTCTTGGTCGGCCCGTCCGGATGTCCGTATTGTCCGATGGGTGAGCAATCCCGTACCGCCCCGTCAGACCCCCGACCAGCCCTGGCGGTCCGAGGGCGCACCGCCTCCGCCGACGCCGAAGAAGAAGATGCCCGGTGGCTGGGCCGGCATGCTCCTCACCGCGCTCGCCGTCTTCCTGCTCGCCGAACTGCTGCTGAACACCTTCGGTGGCGGGGGCGGCACGACCATCTCCTACACCGAGTTCCGCAATCAGCTCGGCAAGGGCAACATCACCCAGATCTACTCCAAGGGCGACGCCATCGAGGGCACCCTCAAGGCGGCCGCGCCCAAGCCGGACGGCGCCAAGGGGAACTACACCGACTTCACCACCCAGCGCCCGGCCTTCGCCGACGACGGACTCTGGAACACCCTCCAGCAGCAGGGCGTCACCGTCACCGCCGAACCGGTGGTGCAGCAGCGCAGCTTCCTGGCCAACCTGCTGATCTCGCTCGCCCCGATGCTGCTGCTGGTGTTGATCTGGGTGCTGCTGGCCCGCCGGATGGCGGGCGGGATGGGCGGTGCCGGAGGGTTCGGCAAGAAGGCCCCGCCGAAGCCGGTCAACCCGGACGAGGGGAAGCGCACCACCTTCGCCGACGTGGCCGGCATCGACGAGGTCGAGGCCGAACTCAGCGAGGTGGTCGACTTCCTGAAGAACCCGCAGGAGTACCGCAAGCTCGGCGCCAAGATGCCGCGCGGCGTGCTGCTCACCGGTCCGCCCGGCACCGGCAAGACCCTGCTGGCCCGGGCCGTGGCCGGGGAGGCGAACGTGCCGTTCTTCTCCGCCTCCGCCTCCGAGTTCATCGAGATGATCGTCGGCGTCGGTGCCTCGCGGGTCCGGGAGCTGTTCGCCGAGGCGCGGAAGGTGGCGCCGGCGATCATCTTCATCGACGAGATCGACACCATCGGCCGTCAGCGGGGCGGGGGCGGCGGGATGGGCGGCCACGACGAACGCGAGCAGACGCTCAATCAGATCCTCACCGAGATGGACGGCTTCTCCGGCTCCGAGGGCGTCATCGTGATCGCGGCCACCAACCGCGCCGAGGTCCTCGACCCGGCGCTGCTGCGGCCCGGCCGCTTCGACCGCCGGATCACCGTCAGCCCGCCCGACCGGGACGGCCGGGTGGAGATCCTCAAGATCCACACCCGGACGGTGCCGCTCGGCTCCGACGCCGACCTCACCCAGCTGGCCAAGGTCACCCCCGGCATGACCGGCGCCGAACTCGCCAACCTGGTCAACGAGGCCGCCCTGCTCGCGGTCAAGCGCAAGCAGGACCGGGTCGGGGCCGACGACCTCTCGGACGCGCTGGAGAAGGTCCAGCTGGGCGCCGTCCGTCCGCTGGTGATGCCGCAGGGCGAGCGCGAGCGCACCGCGTTCCACGAGAGCGGCCACGCCCTGCTGGGCATGCTCCAGCCCGGCGCCGACCCCGTCCGCAAGATCACCATCGTGCCGCGCGGCCGGGCCCTGGGCGTCACCCTCTCCACCCCCGACACCGACCGCTACTCGTACACCGAGCCGTACCTGCGCGGCCGGATCATCGGCGCGCTCGGCGGCATGGCGGCCGAGCAGGTGGTCTACGGCGTCATCACCACGGGCGCCGAGAGCGACCTGGAGCAGGTCACCAACATCGCGCGGGGGATGGCCGGCCGCTGGGGCATGAGCGAACGGGTCGGCCGGCTCACCGCCGTCCCCAGCGACACCCAGGGCGCCTACGGGCTCTCCGCCGCGCCGACCACCCTGGACGCGGTGGACGAGGAGGCCCGCCGGATCGTCGCCGAGTGCTACGAGGAGGCCATCCGGCTGCTCAACGTGCACCGCGGCCAGCTGGACGCCCTGGCCGCCGCGCTGCTGGAGGCCGAGACCCTCGACGAGGAGGCCGCGTACCGGGCGGCGGGGGTGGCCCGCAACGCCAAGGAGCTGGACCGCAGCTGACGGTCCGTGGAACGTGTGCCCCGGTCCGGGAAGGGACCGGGGCACACTCCTGTCCGCCGACGGCCCGTGGTCCGCCGCCGCTGCCCGTGGGGCTCGGACGCTTGCCCGTGGGTCTCGGACGCTGCGGGCGGGGCGGGGCGGGGCGGGGCGGGGCGGGGCGGCGCGGGGCGGGGCCGGTCGGGGGTGGGCTCAGGCGCGTTCGCCGACCACGTAGCGGAACAGGTTGGTCATCCGGACCGAGGCGTCCGGGAGGACGAACGGGTGCAGCGCCTCCTCCAGCTCCTTCGCGACCAGGGTCCCGCCCGACTCCGCCAGGGCGGCGTCGAACAGCCCGGTGGAGAGCAGCCCGCGCACCGCGCTCTCCAGGTCGGGATAGGCGAACGGGCAGGACACCCGGCCGCCCCCGGCCGGGCGCAGACCGGCGCGGAACAGCAGCGACTCGAGACCCCCGGGCGCGCTCAGCGCGAACGGCCCCGGCAGCAGCCCGGCCCGCACCGCCGGCCCGGAGCCGGCCAGCCGCTGCCCCAGCTCCAGCACGGACGCGCTCTCGCAGCGCTCCGCCGGGCCCCAGGCCGCCAGCACCAGCTGACCGCCCGTCAGCACGCGCCGGGCCGCGGCCTCCACCAGCAGGCCGGGGGCGCGCGTGGTCTGCAACTGCTCGAAGACCGTCACGAGGGAGTGCGCCGAGCGGGCGACGGGTTCCGCCGTCCGGGTGCCGGGGCGGTGGTCCGGGTGGGCGCCGGGACGGGTGCTCAGGTGGGCACCGGAACTGGTGCCGGGGTGAGCGCCGGGATGGGCACCGGCGTGAGCGCCGGAGTGGGTGCCGGTGCCGCTGCGGGTGCCAGGGTGGGTGCCGGGGTGGGCGTCCGGCCTCGCGGCCGGACGGGTGCCGGTGGCGGGTTCCTGGTGCACCGTCAGGCCACGGGCGGTGGCCAGCTCGCGCAGCTCGGGGTCGGCCTCGGCGCCGGCCACCTGCGCGCCGCGCTCTGCGGCCAGCAGCAGGGCCAGCCCGGAGCGGCAGCCGATGCCGAGCAGGCTGGTCGCCGGGCCGACCTCCAACCGCTCGTACACGGCCTGGTAGAGCGGTACCAGCATCCGTTCCTGGATCTCCGCCCAGTCACGGGCCCGGTTGGTCCGGCCGAGTCGGCCGTCCGGGGCGTGGGGGCGTAGCCAGTCCGGAGTCGCCTCCGAGGTCGTGCCGGTCAACTGCGCCGAAGCCATCTCGGCCTCCATCCGGTCCTTGGGTCACCACAGGGTCGCCGCATCGAAAATCAACCCCCCAAAGTCCCGCCCCGACACCAGCGAACAGCCGTCGGGCCCCGGCGTCCAGAGGGGTACGGGGTGGTGTCCCGCCACATGGGTGATGCGCCCCCGGTGCGCCCTCCCGAGCGCCGTCCGACGGCCCGTCAGCCGGACGGCTGGTCAGTCGGCCGGTGGCCGACCGCAGCTGGCAGGTGAAACGGATTCACGGTCCGGGGCCCACTCCCCGTACCATCTGCCCCATGGCTAAGGCACCCGTGCTCACTCCCCAGGCGGACGACTTCCCGCGTTGGTACCAGGACCTCATCAACAAGGCCGAGCTGGCCGACAACGGCCCGGTCCGCGGCACCATGGTCATCCGACCGTACGGCTACGGCCTGTGGGAGCGGATGCAGCAGGAGATGGACGCCCGGATCAAGAAGGCGGGCGCGCAGAACGCCTACTTCCCGATGTTCATCCCGCAGTCGTACCTGACCAAGGAGGCCGAGCACGTCGAGGGCTTCGCCCCCGAGCTCGCGGTGGTCACCCACGGCGGCGGCAAGGAGCTCGAGGAGCCGGTCGTCGTCCGGCCGACCTCCGAGACCATCATCAACGAGTACTTCTCCAAGTGGGTGCAGAGCCACCGCGACCTGCCGCTGCTCATCAACCAGTGGGCCAACGTCGTCCGTTGGGAGCTGCGCCCGCGCGTCTTCCTGCGCACCACCGAGTTCCTCTGGCAGGAGGGCCACACGGCCCACGCGACCTACGAGGACGCCCGCGCCTACGCGTCGATGATCCACACCGAGGTCTACGGCGACTTCATGACCAACGTGCTCGGCATCGACGTGGTGCTCGGCCGCAAGACCGCCAAGGAGCGCTTCGCCGGCGCGATCAACACCCTCACCCTCGAGGGCATGATGGGCGACGGCAAGGCGCTGCAGATGGGCACCAGCCACGAGCTGGGCCAGAACTTCGCGAAGGCGTTCAACACCACGTACCAGCTGCAGGGCGCCGAGCGCGAGCACGTCTGGCAGACCTCCTGGGGCGTCTCGACCCGCATGGTCGGTGGCCTGATCATGTCCCACGGCGACGACAACGGACTGCGCGTCCCGCCGCGCCTGGCCGCCGTGCAGGCCGTGGTGCTCGCCATCAAGGGCGACGACGCGGTGTTGGCCAAGGTCCGTGAGATCGGCGCCCAGCTGGAGGCGGCCGGCGTGCGGGTGGTCGTGGACGACCGCACCGACACCCCGTTCGGCCGCCGCGCTGTGGACTGGGAGCTCAAGGGCGTCCCGGTCCGCATCGAGGTCGGCCCGCGCGACCTGGAGAACGGCACCGCGATGCTGGCCCGCCGCATCCCCGGTGGCAAGGAGCCGGTCTCGATCGACGGCCTGGCGGCGCTGCTGCCCGGCATCCTCGAGGAGGACCAGGACCTGCTGCTCCGTCAGTCGCGCGAGCGCCGGCTGTCCCGCACCGTCGAGGTCTCCAACCTCGACGAGGCGGTCGAGGCCGCGGCCACCGGCTGGGGCCGGATCTCCTGGGCCGAGCTCGGCCCGGAGGGCGAGGCCAAGCTGGCCGAGCAGGGCGTCTCGGTCCGCTGCATCGTCGCCGCCGACGGCTCCGTCCCGCTGACGGACGACCAGGAGGGCAACGTCGCGATCGTGGCCCGGGCGTACTGAGTTCGCTTCTTCCCGGCACCCAGAACGTGACTTATGCAGTGCGAATGTTCTACCGCCGACTGACTGTCTGGTGAGACTACTGACCGGTCAACTCCCGGTCGTGGTGAACTAGCGGTACGGTATACGGCCCGTGGCCCTGTCAATTCTCGACACCGCCACGGGCCGTTCGCCGCAAGGGGAGCAACCGCTCCCGGGCGATAGCCGAGAGCCTGGCGAGGTTCGCCGGGCCCAAAGTTGCAGGGGGTTGGTCTTGCGTCAGATACAGGCAGCGCAATTCGCGCACGGCAGTGCATTCCTGAAAGTTCGCTGGGAATTCCCCGTGAACGGGAACTCGCGGAACATCGGCTCTCACTGCATCGTTGGTCTAGCGTGAGCACGACACAGCCTCTCGTCCTGGCGGCCGAACTGGCCGCCGCCTGGAGCGACATCCAGGCCCACCATCAGGACCTCCCCGACCTGGCCTCGCCCGAGGCGCTGATCGGCGAGTCCTCCTCGGCCTGCGGCACCCAGCTCGGCTTCGAGCGACTGCTGCACGAAGCCGCCCACGGCCTCGCCGCCGCCCGGGACATCCGGGACACCTCGCGAGCCGGCCGCTACCACAACCGCCGCTTCCTGATGCTCGCCTCCGAGCTCGGCCTGGCCCACCCGATCGAGCCGCACGCCAGCAGCGGCTTCTCGCAGGTGACCATGCTGTCGGAGACGCAGGAGCGCTACTCCGAGACGATCGAGCGCCTCGACCGCGCCCTCGGTGCGCACCAGCTCGCCGTCAACGGCGAGGGCGGGCACCGCGCGTTCCGCGGACCGGCCGCTCGGCACGGCTCCTCCGGGGGCGGCGTCCGCGTCAAGGCGATCTGCGGTTGCGGCCGCAACGTCCGGGTGGTGCCGTCGGTGCTCGCCCAGGCGTCGATCGTCTGCGGCGCCTGCCAGCAGCCGTTCCGGATCGCCTGAGCACCGGGGCGCTCAACCGCAGCCGGTCGGGGGGTGGCCATCCGTTGCCAGGCGGATGAGCCGTACGTACCGCGCTGCTCGCACGCGGGGCCGATGGCCCCGGTGGTTTCACAGGTCCGCAGGTTCGCGGATCCGCAGGTGTGCAGTTCCGAAGGTTCGGTAGTCCCGCAGTCCCGTAGTACTCGCAGCGCCGTACAACCTGCACTGCTCGTGGTGTGCAGTGCCTGTCGTGCCGAGATTCGGCTCAACCGAGGGCGGGGGCCCTCGGTCGGGCCGACCGGCGCGGACCCCGGTCGGGCGCGCCGTCGGCGTGTGGCAGAATGGACAGCTGAGTACTCGGCAGCCGAGCAGGACCCCTCTCTCCTACGGCTGGCGTGTCCCTTGAACGGCCCACCTCGCAACCCCACGCGACGGAAGTGGCCGCTCACCCACGTCAACACCAGGAGAATCCACTCCCGTGGCAGTCAAGATCAAGCTCAAGCGTCTCGGCAAGATTCGCTCCCCGCACTACCGCATCGTCGTCGCCGACTCGCGCACCAAGCGTGACGGTCGCGCGATCGAGGAGATCGGCATCTACCAGCCGACCTACAACCCCTCGAAGATCGAGGTCGACACCGACCGTGCCCAGTACTGGCTGTCCGTCGGCGCCCAGCCGACCGAGCCGGTCCTCGCCATCCTGAAGCTCACCGGCGACTGGCAGAAGTTCAAGGGCCTGCCGGCTCCGGCTCCGCTGCTGGTTGCCGAGCCCAAGGTCGAGGACTTCTCGCACCTCTTCGCGAAGGCCGTCGCCGGCTTCGAGGACAGCACCACCGGTGTTGCCATCACCCCGAAGGCCAAGAAGGCTGACAAGGCCGAGGCCGAGGCCGACGCCGCTTCCACCGAGGCCTGATCGTGATCGAGGACGCCCTGGACCACTTGGTGAAGGGCATCGTCGAGCACCCCGACGAGGTACAGGTGCGCTCGCGCAACCTGCGTCGGGGGAACACCATCGAGGTGCGCGTGCACCCCGATGACCTCGGCAAGGTGATCGGCCGGGGCGGCCGCACGGCTCGCGCTCTGCGCACCGTGGTCGGCGCCCTCGGCGGTCGCAACGTCCGGGTCGACCTGGTCGACGTGGACAGCATTCGCTGACGTCAGATCGTCAGGATTCAGGGACCGGCCGGGACGCATGTCGTCCCGGCCGGTCCTTCTGCGTACCGGGGCACCCGCACGGGTGTCGCTCGTGTATTCATCGCTTCAAGGACCAGAGGATCAGGAGAAAGATCACCGTGCAGCTCGTCGTCGGCAAGATCGGCCGCGCCCACGGCATCAGGGGGGACGTCAGTGTCGAGGTCTGGACCGACGAGCCCGAACTGCGGCTCGGGCCCGGTGCGGTGCTGCTCACCGACCCGGCGTCGGTCGGTCCGCTGACCGTCGAGTCGGGCAAGGTGCACAGCGGTCGGCTGCTGCTGCGCTTCGCGGGGGTCAAGGACCGGAACGGGGCCGAAGCCCTGCGCGGCACCATGCTGATCGCGGAGGTCGATCCGGAGGAGCGCCCGGACGATCCGGAGGAGTACTACGACCACCAGCTGATCGGGCTCGACGTGGTGATGCTGGACGGCACCCTCGTGGGCGAGCTCACCGAGGTGGTCCACCTGCCGTACCAGGACCTGCTCACCGTCACCAAGCCCGACGGTACGGAGGTGCTGGTGCCCTTCGTCACCCGCATCGTGCCGACTATCGACCTGGAGAACCAGCGTGCGGTCATCGACCCGCCGCCCGGCCTGATCGACCCGGCCGACGCCGAGGTGGTCCGCGCGGACGCGGCCGAGCCGACCGAAGCGGATGAGACGGCCGAGGGCGCGGAAGCTGACGGTGCGTCGGCCGGCGGAACGCCCGACGAGGCCCCCGACGGTGCGCCCGGCGGGGCTCGCGCATGAGCGAGATGCGGATCGACGTCGTCACGATCTTCCCGGAGTACCTGGAGCCGCTGAACGTCTCCTTGGTCGGCAAGGCCCGTGCCCGGGGGCAGCTCGACGTCCACCTGCACGACCTGCGGTCCTGGACCACCGACGTGCACCGCACGGTGGACGACACTCCTTACGGTGGCGGCCCGGGCATGGTGATGAAGCCGGAGCCGTGGGGTGCGGCGCTGGACGCGGTGCTCGCTCAGGGGCCCGAGGGCGAGGTGCCGACCCTGGTCGTGCCGACCCCGAGCGGGAAGCCGTTCACCCAGGAGCTGGCCCAGGAGCTGGCGGGGCGTCAGTGGCTGGCCTTCGCACCGGCCCGCTACGAGGGCATCGACCGACGTGTGATCGAAGAGGCCGCGACCCGGATGCCGGTGGTCGAGGCGTCGATCGGTGACTACGTGCTGGCCGGCGGCGAGGTCGCGGTGCTGGTGATGGTCGAGGCGATCGCCCGGTTGCTGCCGGGAGTGCTCGGCAACGCGGAGTCCCACAGGGACGACTCCTTCGCGCCGGGTGCGATGGCGGACCTGCTGGAGGGGCCCGTCTACACCAAGCCCGCCGAGTGGCGCGGCCGCGAGGTGCCGGAGGTGCTGCTCAGCGGTCACCACGGCAAGATCGCCCGGTGGCGCCGCGAGCAGGCGTTCGCCCGTACCCTGGCGAACCGGCCGGACCTGGTGCAGCGCTGGCAGCACGGCGACTTCGACAAGAAGGAGCGCGAGGCGCTCAGCATCCTGGGGTTGGCCTGGGACCAGGAGCTCGGCCGATTTCGGTCCGCGGCGGAGGCTGTGGAAGAATAGGCGACTGTTGTCTGCCGTTGGGCTGCCTCCTTGGGAGCCAGTGGATCGGTGCCCCCGCCACGGGGGGATCGCCGAAGACCGAAACGGCCCGCAGCACACCCCATTGTGACGAACTTCCGTGGGCGGCCCGTGGCGCCTGCGATGGAGAGCAACATGAGCAACAAGCTCGCTGCTGTCGACGCGGCCTCGCTGCGTTCCGACATCCCGGCCTTCCGCGCCGGTGACACCCTGAAGGTCCACGTCCGGGTCATCGAGGGCAACCGCTCCCGTGTCCAGGTCTTCCAGGGCGTCGTCATCCGCCGTCACGGCTCCGGCATCGGTGAGACCTTCACCGTTCGCAAGGTCTCCTTCAACGTCGGCGTGGAGCGCACCTTCCCGGTGCACACCCCGGTCGTCGAGAAGATCGAGGTCGTGACCCGTGGTGCGGTCCGCCGCGCCAAGCTGTACTACCTGCGTGACCTGCGCGGCAAGGCCGCGAAGATCAAGGAGAAGCGCGACCGCTGATCCTCCGGCCTCCGGTCCGTCCGGAGGCCCGGAACGCTCGGTCGGGGCCGAGTCCCTTCGGGATAGGCTCTGCCCCGATGAGCACGCAAGAACCTGTCGCGGACCGCGACGGCACGGCCGTACCCCAGGGTGCGGACCCGCCGTCGCGGTCCGCGTCCGTTTCGGCCGTGGACCGAGCGCGGGGCGGGCCTCCGGAGGAAGAGCCCGGAGAAGCAGCCGGAGCGGTAGCAGAGGAAGCCGGAGGAGCCGGAGCACCGACTGACGTCGTGGACGGCACGGACGAAGCCGATGACTCCTCAGCCGGCTGGTCGACATGGGACCTCCTGCGGATCGGTGCGCTGGGTCTGCTGGTCCTGCTGCTGGTGAACGCCTTCGTGGTCCGCCCGTTCTCCGTCCCCTCCCGGTCGATGGAGGGCGCCCTCCAGCCGGGTGACCGCCTTCTGGTGAACCAGCTCGCCTACGTCTTCGGCGGTGAGATCGAGCGCGGGGACGTGGTGGTCTTCGACGGGACCGGCTCCTTCCTGCCTTACGCCGACGAGACACCGCCTGTGCGACGCTTCCTGTCGGCCGCGGGGCTCAACCCCGGTGACGGCTCCGTGTACGTGAAGCGTGTGGTCGGTGTCGGGGGTGACCGGGTGACGTGCTGTGGAACGGACGGGCGGCTCCGGGTCAACGGGGTGCCGTTGGACGAGTCGGCCTACCTGTACGCGGGTGACGCCCCGTCAACGGTGAGGTTCGACGTGGTGGTGCCGGCCGGCAAGCTCTGGCTGATGGGGGACCACCGGAGCGCCTCTCGTGATTCGCGGGATCACCTCGGTGAGCCGGGCGGTGGTTTCGTGCCCGAGTCGAAGGTGATCGGACGGGCGGACTGGATCGTCCTTCCGGTCGGTCGCTGGACCTCGCTCGACCGCCCCACGAGCTTCGCCCAGGTGGAGGGGACCGGTGGCCATGGGGGAGCGCGGTAGAGGGCGTGGCCTCGCCTCGCCCCCCGTTGCCGACGGGACCGCCGGCACGGGCATACCCGGTGGGGGCGGAGCGGCTGGTGTGACGGGCACGTCGAGTGGCGGGCCACGGACGCGGCCGGCCACAGGTGGGGCAGCGCCGGCCTCGACTCCCGCGCCGCGTGGCCGGGCCGAACGGCGCCGTAGCGCTCGCCGGGCCGCCCGGCGGCGCAGGCGTTCGCTGCTGCGCGAGGTGCCGCTGATCGCGGTGGTGGCCGTGCTGATCGCCCTGGCGCTCAAGACCTTCGCCGTCCAGGTCTTCGTGATCCCCTCGGGATCGATGGAGCAGACCATCCAGATCGGCGACCGGGTGCTGGTCGACAAGTTCACGCCGTGGTTCGGCAACGAGCCGTCCCGGGGTGAGGTGGTCGTCTTCAAGGACCCCGGAGGCTGGCTCGAACCCCAGCCCCGTGCGCAGGACGAAGGTGCCGTACTTCGGACCGGAAAGCGGCTGCTCTCGCACGTCGGCCTGCTGCCGTCCGACGACGAGCAGGACTTGATCAAGCGGGTGATCGGTGTCCCGGGAGACACCGTCGAGTGCTGTGAGGCGAGGGGCCGACTGACCGTCAACGGCGTTCCGCTGGACGAGCCTTACCTGGCGCCGGGCAACGCGCCCTCCAAGCAGCCGTTCAAGGTTACCGTTCCCCCGGGAAGGCTCTGGGTGATGGGTGACCACCGGGACCTCTCCGCCGACTCGCGCTACCACCTGGGCGAGGCCGGCCAGGGCACCATCCCCATGGACAACGTGCTCGGACGGGCCTTCGTGATCGCCTGGCCGCTTCAGCGGATGGGCCAACTCGACGTTCCCGGGGCTCTGTCGGCGCTTCCCGTGCAAGCCGGGGCGGGGGAGCGTAGCGTTCCGGGGGCGGGCGGAGGAACGAGCACACCTGACGGGACGAATCTCGCGGGTGCTCAGCCGGATCCGGCGAAACCTCCGCTCGTTATGGGTGTGTTGGGCTTCCTCCCGGCCCTCGTGCGGCCAAGGCGCGCAAGGGACCGGGACGGGCCGCTCGTCCGCTGATTCGTAGGTGCTGCCGTGTGGGAGCTCGGACGTCCCGGCCGGGAGTGGTAGAGAAGTGCTGGAGTGCTCGGTGCACGGTCCGATTGCCTCCGGCGACACGGTCGCTGAGTCGGTGTCAGACCCCGTTTCGGCGGGCAGTGCTGATGCGGGCTGACGGCCCGACGCAGAACGTGGTGCCCGCTGTGCGGCACTGTGAGCGCGGACGCGTGGGCGTCCGCACAGCTGGGAGGAGATGTTGTGGGGGATCTGGTGATCGGTGCCCGCTCTGGGGGCCCTGAGCCCGAGGGCGAGGGCCCCGAGCAGTTGGACGGCTCCGATCGATCCGGGCAGGCCGCTTCGGCGGCCTCGGACTCGACCGAGGAGACGCCGGAAGGCGGCGGGAAGAAGCAGGCCAAGCAGCGCTCGTTCTGGAAGGAACTGCCGATCCTGGTAGGCATCGCGCTGATCCTGGCGTTGGTGATCAAGACCTTCTTCGTCCAGGCCTTCTCGATCCCCTCGGGCTCGATGCAGAACACCCTGCAGATCGGTGACCGGGTCCTGGTCGACAAGCTGACGCCCTGGTTCGGGGCCGAGCCCGAGCGCGGAGAGGTCGTGGTCTTCCACGATCCGGGCGGCTGGCTGAGCGACGAGCCGGCGGAGCAGAGCGACAACGCCGTCGTCCGAGGCATCCAGGATGCGCTGAGCTTCATCGGTCTGATGCCTTCGGCCAACGAGAAGGACCTCATCAAGCGGGTCATCGCGGTCGGCGGCGACACCGTCGAGTGCGAGGGCACCGGGCCGGTCAAGGTGAACGGGATCGCGCTTGACGAGCCCTACATCTACCCCGGCAACACCCCGTGCGGCGACAAGCCGTTCGGCCGGGTGAACGTCCCCGAAGGCCGCATCTGGGTGATGGGCGACCACCGGGCGGACTCGCTCGACTCGCGCTTCCACCAGGACCAGCCCGGTGGCGGCACGGTGCCGGTGGACAACGTGGTCGGCCGCGCCTTCGTAGTGGCCTGGCCGATCGGCAACTGGGCCACGCTTCCCGTCCCGGACACCTTCGACCAGAAGGGGCTCGCCGCTGCCGCACTGCCGTACGCGCCGCCGGTGGCGGGCGCGGCGGTCGCAGTGCCGGCGGTCTGGTGGCTGCGGCGCAAGCGCAGCTGACGGTTGACCGGGCTGCTCCTGAGCAGCGCTCGGCTCTTGCGCGGGCCGTGGTACCGGCGAGTAATCTGCTCGCACGTGCCACGGCCCGTCGGTCTTCCCGGCCCCGCCGCGGCCTGCCCGCACGGAGTGTGGGCCGACCAGGAGGTGGCGACGGTGAGCGGTGTGATGAGCCCGGCGGCCCCGGCCCCGGCGGGGAAGAAGCCCGGGCGGAGTCCGGCGGCGGTCGTCCAGGGGCTGGTGATCGGCCTCGGCTTCCTGCTGATGGTCGGTTGCTTCGCGGCGATCGCGGTGCAGTACCGGCCGTACCGGATCCCGACGCAGTCGATGGAGCCCACGCTGCGGATCGGCGACACGGTGGTGGCCCGGTCGGTGCCGGCCGACAGCATCGGCCGCGGCGACGTGGTGGTCTTCCGGGACCCGCTGTGGGGCAACAGCACGATGGTCAAGAGGGTGGTCGCGGTCGGTGGTGACACCGTGGCCTGCTGCGATGCCCAGCACCGGCTCGTGGTGAACGACCACCCGGTCGACGAGCCCTACGTGGCTGATCCGAAGCTCGACGACCAGCGTTTCTCGACGACGGTCCCCGAAGGGCGCCTGTTCCTGCTGGGTGATCACCGGCTCGGCTCGCTCGATTCGCGGACCCACCTCGACCTGGCGGGCGGTACGGTGGCGGCGACCGAGGTGCTGGGACGGGTGGACGCGACGGTCTGGCCGGCGGGCCGGGCGGGAGTGAGCGGGCGCACCACCGCCTTCGACGGTCTGCCCGGCCGGCCGGCGGCGGAGGCCGGCCCGTTCGGGCTGCTCGCGTTCGGGACGGCGCTTGGTGCGGGCCTGGTCCTGCTGGCCTCGCTGGCCGGTGGCGTGGCGTCGCTGGCCGGGCGGCTGAGGAAGCGAGCGGGGCGGGGCTGAACCGCGAGGCCGCGCCGAGTCGGTCACGGAGGAGTCGGCGATGACGGTGGAGCGGCGTCGAGCGGCACGGGTGCTGCTGCTGGACGGTGAGGGCAGGCTGCTGCTGTTCCGAGGCACGGATCCCGCGGTCCCGGACGTGTACTGGTGGTTCACGCCCGGAGGGGGCGTCGAGCCCGGCGAGGAGCTGCGCGACGCGGCCCTGCGCGAGCTGGCGGAGGAGACCGGGCTGACCGGAGTGGAGCTCGGGCCGGTGGTGGCGTTCGACACGGTGACCTTCTCCTATCTGGGGAGGGGGTACGAGCAGGACCAGTGGTTCCACCTGGCGCGGACCGCGAGCACCGAGCTGCGCGTGCCCGAGGGGGACGGGACCGAGCACGCCCAGCTGCTGACGGCCCGTTGGTGGACGGTGGCCGAACTCCGGGAGACCGGGGAGACGGTCTACCCGGTGGAGCTGGCCGAGCTGGTGGAGCGATTGCTGGCCGATGGTCCGCCAGTCCGGCCGGTAAGGCTCTGCGGACGAGCGGGGTGGTCCACAATGGGGTGGACGTATCGAGCTGAGGGGACGCCTGGATGAGTGCCGAAGACCTCGAGAAGTACGAGACCGAGATGGAGCTCAAGCTCTACCGGGAGTACCGGGATGTCGTCGGCCTGTTCAAATACGTGATCGAGACCGAGCGGCGCTTCTACCTGACGAACGACTACGAGCTTCAGGTCCACTCGGTGCAGGGCGAGGTCTTCTTCGAGGTATCGATGGCGGACGCGTGGGTCTGGGACATGTACCGGCCTGCCCGGTTCGTCCGCAAGGTGAGGGTGCTGACCTTCAAGGACGTCAATATCGAGGAACTGGCGAAGAGTGATCTGGAGCTCCCGTCCGACGACGCGTCGTTCGGGAACTGAACCTCGGCAGCGGTCGAACTGCTGCCCGGAACGAGACATTGGACCGCCGATCACCGGTCTGTCCAGGGTGAATTCTCGGCACCACTCTTCCGAGTGAGCACCGTTGTCCACAGCCCCGGGTTTTCCACAGGCTGAAGACGCTTCCGACCAGTCGTCGGTCCATCGCGGCAACCTCCGGCATGGAGGTGATTGCCGTGCAGAGTTCCAACACCGGCCTCGGGCGGTACGGCGAAGAAGTCGCTGCCCGCTGGCTCGCCCAAGGCGGGCTGCAGATCCTCGAGCGCAACTGGCGCTGCGCCGAGGGCGAGCTGGACATCGTTGCGCTCGACGGGGACACGCTCGCCGTGTGCGAGGTGAAGACGCGGTCCGAGCGCGGGTTCCAGCAGCCCCAGGAGGGCATCGACCAGACGAAGGCCGAGCGGCTGCGCCACCTCGCCGAGCGCTGGCTCGGCGAGCGCTGGCCCGAGCACTTCGATCGGCTGGCAAGGGCGGTCGAGGCAGCTTCCGGACCACCGGGGGGCCAGTCGGTCGACCAGTCGGTCAAGGCATCGCCGACTGCGGTCACCGCCGGGGAAGGACCTGCCCCGGGAGGAGCCGTGGTCGACGCCGGACCGCCGGGAGCGGGTCCTAGTACGGGCCAGGGCGGGACCACCGGTGGCAAGGGCGACGGTGTCAGGGGCAGTCGCGCCAAGGGCAGTCGCGCCAAGGCGGCCAAGGGCGGCAGCCCGACACCTGCCCCGGAGCCCCCGATCCGGTCGGTCCCGCTGCCGCCCGGCGGTGTCCGCATCGACCTGGTGGCGGTGGTCAACCGCCTCAAGGGTGCCGCCCTGGTGGAGCACCTCAGAGGGGCGATCTGAGATGGCCTTCGCCCGCACCTGCTCGGTGGCCCTGGTCGGGGTGGACGGCGTGGTGGTGGAGGTCCAGGCGGACCTGGAGCCCGGTCTGGCCGCCTTCGCCCTGGTGGGACTGCCCGACAAGGCGCTCTCGGAGGCGAGGGACAGGGTGAGGGCTGCCGTGGTCAACAGCGGGGAGACCTGGCCCCAGCGGAAACTGACGGTGGGTCTGAGCCCGGCCTCGGTCCCGAAGGGGGGCAGCGGGTTCGACCTGGCCGTGGCCTGTGCGGTCCTGGCCGCGGCCGAGCGGCTCGAACCGGCCGTCATCGCCGACCTGCTGATCATCGGTGAGCTCGGCCTGGACGGACGGGTCAGGCCGGTCCGAGGAGTCCTGCCCTCCGTCCTGGCGGCCGCCGAGGCCGGGTACCGGCAGATCATCGTGGCCGAGCAGACCGCTGCCGAGGCGTCGCTCGTCCCCGAGGTCTCGGTCCGTGGTGTCCGCAGCCTCCGGCAGCTGATCGCCATGCTGACCGGTGCCCCGGCGCCTGACGATCCCTCACCCCAACTGGACGGGCGCCGTGACCCGTCGGTGGCCGGGCTGCTCCTGCCGGGAGCCGGCATCCGGGGGCTTACGGCAGAGAAGGCGGCCCTGCTCGACCTCGCCGACGTATCCGGGCAGCAGGAAGCCCGCCAGGCCTTGGAGATCGCCGCCGCCGGCGGCCACCACCTCTACCTGAAGGGGCCGCCGGGCGCGGGCAAGACGATGCTCGCGGAGCGGCTCCCGGCCCTTCTGCCGCCGCTGACCCAGTCCGAGGCGCTGGAGGTGACGGCGGTGCACTCGGTCGCCGGTCTGCTGCCCGTGGACCGGCCGCTGATCGACAGTCCGCCCTACTACGCGCCGCACCACTCCACCACGATGCCCGCGATCGTCGGTGGCGGCAGCGGGCTCCCCAGACCGGGAGCGGTCTCCTTGGCACACCGAGGGATCCTCTTCCTGGACGAGGCACCGGAGTTCCCCGTCCGGGTCCTCGACGCGCTGCGGCAGCCGTTGGAGTCCGGGGAGGTGACCATCGCCCGGTCTGCCGGTTCGGTCCGCCTGCCCGCCCGGTTCCAGCTCTGCCTCGCGGCCAACCCCTGCCCCTGCGGCAGGCATTCGCGCCGGGGCGAGGGATGTGAGTGCACGCCCACGATGGTGAGCCGGTATCAGGGCCGGCTCTCCGGGCCGTTGTTGGACAGGGTGGACCTCCAGGTGCAGGTGGCGCCGGTGACCAGGGCCGAGTTGATGGGGCGTGAGGGCAAGGCCGAGAGCACCCGGGAAGTCGCCGACCGGGTCCTGGTCGCTCGTGAGCGAGCCGCCGCCAGGATGGCCGAGACCCCCTGGCGCACCAATGCGGAGGTCCCCGGCCACACCCTCCGCACCCGTTGGGAGTTGGCGCCGGGCGCCCTGATCGACGCGGAGCGGGAGTTGGAGCGGGGCCTGCTCACTGCCCGCGGGCTCGACCGCGTGCTGCGGGTCGCCTGGACTGTCGCCGACCTGTGCGGGCACTCCAGCCCGACCAGGGTCGACGTCCGGGCCGCGCTGCAACTGCGGACGGGAGTCCAACGCGGCCTCCCCGCCGTGGAGCGGCCCGCCCACCCCGAAGGAGAGCCGGACGGCCACTTCGAGATCGAGCCCTGACACCCCTTCACAGCCCTCGTGGCCGGGCCTTCCCCAACTCCGCCGACACCGTGGAGGTACAGGTGAACCGCAGTCGACCCACCGTTGCCGAGTCCGACTCCCTGACCGAGCCCGGCACCCTGCCCGAGACCGAGCTCGGACCTCGCACCGAACCCCGGACCGGGCGCCGCACCGAGCCGCAGCCCGAGAGCCGGCACATCGGCGAGGACTGCGCCGCCAGTGACGGCACCCACCCTCCATCCTGGAAGGACAACCCCGAGCGGCGCGCCAGAGCCGCGCTCTCACGCCTCATCGAGCCGGGCGACGCCGTGATCGGGCGCTGGCTCGGACAGGTCGGCGCGGCCAGCCTGGTCGAGGCGATCCACCGCAGGGCGGAGCCCGGGTACCTGGACCTGGACGCCGACCGGCTCGCCGCCTACCGGGCCAGGCTTCCGCTCATCGACGTCGACGGTGACCTGGAACGGGTGCGATCACTCGGTGGGCGGTTCATCATTCCGGGCGACACCGAGTGGCCCTCCCAACTCGACGACCTCGGGGACGGCCGGCCGATCGGCCTCTGGATCCGAGGCTCGGGCTCCCTGCGGATGCTCGCCCTACGGTCGGTCTCGATGGTCGGCGCCCGGGCCTGCACCTCCTACGGGGCCCATGTGGCCGGAGAGCTGGCGGCCCAACTCGCCGAGCGGGGCTGGGTGGTGGTCTCCGGGGCGGCGTACGGAATCGACGCGGCGGCTCACCGGGGCACGCTCGCGGTCGGCGGTGTGACCCTCGCAGTGCTGGCCAGTGGGGTGGACGTGGCCTACCCGGCGGGCAACTCCGAGCTGATCGCCCGGATCGCGGCGCAGGGGCTGCTGCTGAGCGAACTGCCGCCTGGCGAGCACCCCAACCGGTTCCGCTTCGTCCTGCGGAACCGCGTCATCGCGGCCCTCACCCGGGGCACCGTCGTGGTGGAGGCGGCCCTGCGCAGCGGCGCTCTGAGCACGGCGCGCCGGGCCCGTGACCTCAACCGGCACACCATGGGCGTGGCCGGCCCCGTCACGTCCGAGCTCTCGGCAGGGGTCCACGCTCTGATCCGCAGCGGCGCGGCCACCTTGGTCACCGACGCCGCCGAGGTCAGCGAGCTGATCGGGGCAATCGGCGACGACCTCGCGCCGCGCCGGTCCGGGCCGGTTCTTCCCCGGGATCTGCTGACGCCGAACGTGGCCAAGGTGTTGGAGGCGGTCCCGGCCACGGCCGAGGGCGCGCCGCTCGAGCGGCTGGCACGGCAGGCGGGGCTGTCGCAGGACGAAGTCCAGCAGCGGCTGTACGAGTTGGGGTCCCTCGGCTTCGTCGAGAGGTGCGGCGCCCACTGGCGGCTCGCGCGCCGGGCGAGGTCCGGACGAGGGTGACGACCCGCCGGTCCGGTGGAGCGCGACGCGCCGATCGCACCACCGGATCGAGGGACGACCGAGTGGTGGTAGCACTGTGCAGCGACTCGATCACGCTACGCTCCCAGTGGCTTCCCTATCAGCACATGACTCGGCAGAACGGCGCAGACCAACGTATGCCCACACACATTCCCGGACGCAGGGTGACCGGTGGCCTCCGGTCCTCGGGAGGGCCAGGGCCGGGGGCCGAGGTGCGCCCGGCCGCCGAGGGACCGGCCAAGGCAGCAGGCGTGATGGGTGTGACCCGGCAGGCCGGCCGGGCGCACACCAGGGGGAACGCGGAGGAGGCGGCGGCCCCGGCGGGAGCCCGCGCGCCGGACGCCCGGCGTGAGCAGGCGTCGGCTACGCCCCCCGAGGGGGCTGCCACTGACGAACGGTCAGCCCTGGAGGTGCTCTGGCGCTCCTACAAGGAGTCCGGCGACGCCAGGTTGCGGGAACAACTGATCCTGCACTACTCGCCATTGGTCAAATACGTGGCCGGCCGGGTCGGGGTCGGGCTTCCCGCCAACGTCGAGCAGGCAGACTTCGTCTCCTCCGGGGTCTTCGGCCTGATCGACGCGATCGAGAAGTTCGACATCGACCGCGCGATCAAGTTCGAGACCTACGCCATCAGCCGCATCCGCGGCGCGATCATCGACGAGCTCCGGGCGCTGGACTGGATCCCACGCTCCGTCAGGCAGAAGGCCAAGGCGGTGGAGCGGACCTACGCCACCCTGGAGGCGCGTCTTCGCCGAACCCCGCACGAACCCGAGGTCGCGGCCGAGATGGGGATCGCAATCGAGGACCTGCACGCGATCTTCAGCCAGCTCTCGCTCGCCAACGTGGTGGCTCTGGACGAACTGCTGCACCCGGCCGGGGACGGAGGTGACCGGCTGAGCCTGATGGACACCCTGGAGGACACCGGCGCCGACAATCCCGTCGAGGTGGCGGAGGACCGCGAGCTGCGCCGGCTGCTGGCCACGGCGGTCAACACCCTCCCCGAGCGGGAGAAGACGGTGGTGACCCTCTACTACTACGAGGGCCTCACGCTCGCCGAGATCGGACAGGTGCTCGGCGTCACGGAGAGCAGGGTCAGCCAGATTCACACCAAGTCGGTGATCCAGCTACGGGCCAAGCTCTCCGAGGTCTGCTGACGGCTCGCGGCCGCAGTTCGCGCCGTGCGGGACGTCTGCTGACGGCTCGCTCACGGATGTCGGCCCGCGGCTGATGGGCCGACAGGTCGGCGTACGGCGCCGGCGGATTCGCAGCCACCCTCGGTGGAGCGCGCGCTGGGCGGCGTGCGCCGGGTGTGCTCTGACGGATTCGCGAGGCCCCGTCACCGGAGCGCTCCGGGCTCCGTACAGTAGGGGCGTGCCTAAGATCCGGGCGGCCACCGTGGCCGAGCATCGCCAGCTGCAGCACGCAGCGCTGCTCGATGCTGCCCGCACGCTGCTCACCGAGGGGGGCATGGAGGCGCTGACCTTCCCCGCACTCGCGGCGCAGGCCGGTCTCGCACGCTCCTCGGTGTACGAGTACTTCCGTTCGCGGGCGGCGGTCGTGGAAGAGCTCTGCGCCATCGACTTCCCGCTCTGGGCTGCCGAGATTGAGGCCGGGATGGCCGCTTCGGACGCCCCGGAGCAGAAGGTCGAGGCCTATGTCCGGGGGCAGCTCGCCCTCGCGGCGGACCCTCGGCACCGTGCGGTCGTGGCGATCTCGGCGCTCGAACTGAGCGACGAGGCGCGCGAGCGGATCCGGGCGGCCCACCACACCCTGGTCGACCTGGTGGTGCAGGCCCTGGAGGACCTCGGGCACGATCAGCCCAGGGTGGCGGCCGTGCTGCTGCAGGGAGTGGTCGAGGCCGCCGTGCGCCAGGCCGAGCGGCCGGGTGGCCCGGGCTCCGGCCCGGTCTCCGACTCGGCGGTGTCGATGGTGCTGCACGGTGTCTGCCCGGCACACCGTGAGGCTTCCGCCCACGGTGACGCCGACATCGCTGCCGCCATCACTGCCGACGCCGCTGCCCAGCGGCAGGCCGGAGCCCCGGCCGCGGACTGACGGAGGCCGCCCCTGAGGGCGGCCCCGTGCCGACGTGACGGTGGTCGGCCCGACTCAGCGCACGTCGAGCGGCAGCAGTCTGGCCCGTCCGGTGCCCAGCAGGGCCAGCGGATCGAGGTAGCGCTTCCCGCGCAGCAACCCCCAGTGCAGGCAGTCGCTGGCGCAGTGCCCGGCCCCGACGGCCAGCACCCCGATCGGTTGCCCGGCCGAGACCGCCGTGCCGACCGGGAGCCCGGTGACCGGTAGGTAGGTGGTCCGCAGAGCCGGGCTCCCCGAGCCGGGGTGAGTCACCGTCACCACCGGTCGGCCGCCCACCATCCCGGAGAACGACACCACCCCGGGTGCGGCTGCCCGGACGGTGTCGCCGAGCGAGGCCGCCAGGTCGACGCCCCGGTGGCCGGCCGCCCACCGGACCGGCGGCGGGTCGAACCGTTGCAGCAGCCCGCTCCGTCCGCCCACCGGCCAGGCCCGCCCGGGCCCCGGCCCGACGGCAGGACGGATCGCCGGAGCGACCACGGCCCGGGGTACAGCCCGGGGTACATGGGCCGCCCCCGTAGCCGCGTCCCGAGCCGTGCCGTGAGCGGTGGGCGGCTCCACCCCGACGAGCAGCACTGCGGCCAGCAGGACTGCCAACAGCACCAGCCGTCGATCGGGTCGGCCCGGCGGCCCGGAGCCGTCCCCGCCGGGTAGCAGGGCGAGCCCACCCTGGAAGTCCCGGGCCCGGACCCTCGCCCGGTACCGGTCCCACTCCCGGAGCCAGCCCGGGTCCCAGTCCCGGTGACGCTCCCGGGCTCCAGCACGAGCCCCGGCCCCGGCCCCGGGCCATCCCCGGGTGCGCGCCCGGCCCCAGGAGCGCACCCGGGGCCGGGGCCGGGGAGAGGAGGACGGAAACGAAACCACCGGACTGACGAGAGGATCGGTCATGCCGTGCAGGCTCCCGAGCGGCCGAGCTCCGGACCACTGCCCGGCCCGGCCCTGTGGACAAGGCCGTCCCTGTGGACGGCCGCCGTCCCCCGCAGGGGTGAACCCGAGGTGACCGGGCGGTCGGGGCGGCCCGGCAGTCCGTCCTCCGGTCCCTTCCCGCCACCGCCGGAGTCGCTCCTCGCTCGGGGCTTCCCGTACACTTCACACGCGACCCGGTCTCCCGGGTCGACTTCGCACGCCCCGCCACCGGCGGCCAGGCCACCCGCGAGGAGGCCGCCAGCCCGGTGCGAGTGCCGCTCGGTCCGCCGAGCCCGGTGCGGTCAGGACTCCGGTCCCGACCTGTGCCAGGCCGAGCGGCTCGGCACGTCCGGGGCGTCAGGCGTGACGGTCGCCCGACCGTCACGGAACAACCGAGAACCCCTGGCACCCCGCGGTCCGCACGGACCCGGCGCGCCGGGCAGAGCACAAGGAGCACGGCCATGGCCGTCGTCACGATGCGGGAGCTGCTGGAGAGCGGCGTCCACTTCGGTCACCAGACCCGTCGTTGGAACCCGAAGATGAAGCGCTTCATCTTCACGGAGCGCAACGGCATCTACATCATCGACCTCCTGCAGTCGCTGAACTACATCGACCGCGCCTTCGAGTTCGTCAAGGAGACCGTTGCCCACGGCGGCAGCGTCCTCTTCGTCGGCACCAAGAAGCAGGCCCAGGAGGCCATCGCCGAGCAGGCCACCCGCGTGGGCATGCCCTACGTGAACCAGCGCTGGCTCGGCGGTATGCTGACCAACTTCTCGACCGTCTACAAGCGCCTGCAGCGCCTGAAGGAGCTCGGCGAGATCGACTTCACGGACGTGGCCGGCTCCGGCCTCACCAAGAAGGAGCTCCTGGTCCTCCAGCGCGAGCACGACAAGCTGGAGAAGACCCTCGGCGGTATCCGCGACATGCAGCGCGTTCCCAGCGCCGTCTGGATCGTGGACACCAAGAAGGAGCACATCGCGGTCGGCGAGGCCCGGAAGCTCAACATCCCGGTCGTCGCCATCCTGGACACGAACTGTGACCCGGACGAGGTCGACTACAAGATCCCCGGCAACGACGACGCGATCCGCTCCGTCACCCTGCTGACCCGCGTCATCGCCGACGCCGTCGCCGAGGGCCTGAAGTCCCGCGCCGGTGTCGCCAAGGGCGATGTCAAGGCCGAGCCGGGCGCCGACCAGCCGCTCGCCGACTGGGAGAAGGACCTCCTCGAGGGCGAGAAGAAGGCCGAGGAGGCCCCCGCCGCCGCCGAGGCTCCCGCCGCTGAGGCCGTCGAGGCCCCCGCTGCCGAGGCCACCGAGGCTCCGGCCGTCGAGGCCGAGCAGGCCTGACGTACCAAGGGTGAGGGGCACCCGCCGGTACGACACCGGTAGGTGCCCCTCTCTCCCGTGCCGGGGCCTGGCCATCGCCACCCCGGCACCACTCCCCGCAGACACGCGAGACGCGAGAAGAGATTCACACCATGGCGAACATCTCCGCCGCGGACGTCAAGAAGCTCCGTGAGCTCACCGGCGCCGGCATGATGGACTGCAAGAAGGCTCTGGACGAGGCCGAGGGCAACGTCGAGAAGGCCGTCGAGCTGCTCCGCATCAAGGGTCAGAAGGGCGTTGCCAAGCGCGAGGGCCGTGACGCCTCCAACGGCGCCGTCGCCTCCGTGATCGCCGAGGACGCCCAGTCCGGCGTTCTGGTCGAGCTCAACTGCGAGACCGACTTCGTCGCCAAGGGCGGCAAGTTCGTCGAGGTCGCCAACACGATCGCCACCCACATCGCCGCCACCTCCCCGGCCGACCTCGAGGCCGCCCTGGCCTCCGAGATCAACGCCGGCCAGACCGTCCAGCAGTACGTGGACGAGGCCAACGCGACCCTGGGCGAGAAGATCGTCTTCCGTCGCTTCGCCCAGTTCGACGGTGACGGCTTCGTCGCGGTCTACCAGCACAAGTCCGACCCGGACCTGCCGCCCACCATCGGTGTCCTGGTCGAGCTGGACAAGCCGAACGCCGAGGTCGCCAAGGACGTCGCGCAGCACATCGCCGCCTTCGCGCCGAAGTACCTCTCCCGCGAGGAGATCCCGGCCGAGGACATCGAGAACGAGCGCCGCGTCGCCGAGGCCACCGCTCGCGAGGAGGGCAAGCCCGAGGCCGCCCTGCCGAAGATCGTCGAGGGTCGCGTCACCGGCTTCGTCAAGGAGAACTCCGTTCTGGAGCAGGCCTTCGCGAAGGACAACAAGAAGACCGTCGCCAAGGTTCTCGAGGAGAACGGCGTCACCCTCAAGCGCTTCGCCCGCTTCCGCGTCGGCGCCTGAGACCCGTTCCGAGCGCTTCCCGCCTAAGGTAGGAACCGCCCGGCCGCCCACCACAGGTGCGGCCAGGAACGCGCCGAACTGGCTCGACCAGCGCCACGAAGACAACGGGCGGGCCACGTCGGCACCATGAACGACGAGGAGGCCATTGCCGTGCAGGAGACCGTACCGGTTCCCGCGGCAGTGGCCTCCTCGCGTGTACGCGCAGGTCAAGGGGCCCGGCAGCGCCCGCCGGTGGCCCCGCCTGCGGACCAGTAGGTGGAGAAGGAGAAGTCGATGACGGAGACGCAGGAGACCGGGCAGGACGGCGGCCGCCGCCGGGTACTGCTCAAGCTGTCCGGTGAGGCGTTCGCCGGTGGCGGTGGCCTCGGCGTCGATCCGGACGTGGTGCACAAGATCGCCCGCGAGATCGCCACGGTGGTCCGGGGCGGCACCGAGGTGGCGGTCGTGATCGGCGGCGGCAACTTCTTCCGGGGCGCCGAGCTCCAGGTCCGCGGCATGGACCGGGCCCGCTCCGACTACATGGGCATGCTGGGCACCGTGATGAACTGCCTGGCGCTCCAGGACTTCCTGATCAAGGAAGGCATCGAGACCCGGGTCCAGACCGCCATCACCATGGGCCAGGTAGCCGAGCCCTATCTCCCGCTGCGGGCCGTCCGGCACCTGGAGAAGGGCCGCGTGGTCATCTTCGGCGCCGGTATGGGCATGCCGTACTTCTCCACCGACACCACCGCCGTGCAGCGCGCCCTGGAGATCCACGCCGAGGTGCTGCTGATGGGCAAGAACGGCGTCGACGGCGTGTACGACTCCGACCCCCGCACCAACCCCGGGGCGGTCAAGTTCGACTCGCTCGACTACACCGAGGTCATCTCGCGGGACCTCAAGGTGGCTGACCTGACCGCCATCACGCTGTGCAAGGACAACGACCTGCCGATCCTGGTCTTCGAGCTGCTGGCGGAGGGCAATATCGCCCGCGCGGTGAAGAGTGAGAAGATCGGCACACTCATCAGCCAGGATTCCGTACGGGCCTGAGCGGTCGTCAGCCGACGGTCGGTCAGCCGGCGGGCCGTCACCTGAGCAGCAACCAGCCGTCCGGGGCACCAACCGGTACGGGACAACAGCAGATGTACGGGACAGGGAGCAGACAGTGACCGAAGAGATCCTCTTCGAGGCCGAGGAGAAGATGGAGAAGGCCGTCCAGGTCGCGAAGGACGACTTCGCGGCCATCCGGACCGGCCGGGCCCACCCCGCGATGTTCGCCAAGATCGTCGCGGACTACTACGGCGCGCTGACGCCGATCAACCAGCTGGCCTCGTTCTCGGTGCCGGAGCCCCGGATGGCGGTCGTCACGCCGTTCGACAAGACCGCGCTCAAGAACATCGAGACCGCGATCCGCGACTCCGACCTGGGCGTCAACCCGTCCAACGACGGCTCGATCATCCGCGTGGTGCTGCCGGTCCTCACCGAGGAGCGCCGTCGCGAGTACATCAAGCAGGCCCGCGGCAAGGGCGAGGACGCCAAGGTCTCGATCCGCTCCATCCGCCGCAAGGCCAAGGACGGCATCGACAAGCTGGTGAAGGACGGCGAGATCGGCGAGGACGACGGCCGCCGCGCCGAGAAGGAGCTCGACGACGTCACCGCCCGCCACGTGGCGCAGATCGACGAGCTGCTGAAGCACAAGGAAGCCGAGCTGCTCGAGGTCTGATGCACGACGCTCCCGGGCGCCCGGCCTCGGCGCCCGACCGCTCTGCTGCGACCGCCCCCGGGCCGGAGTCCTCCGGCCCGGGGGTCGGTGCACCCCAAACGGGTCACGCGCGGCAGCGCCCGGTGTACCGACCGGGCACCCCGGCACAGACTCCTGTCATGCCGCACCATCCCACCCCGACGTCCGCCCCAGGGCAGGAGACAGCCGTGGCCCAGCCCGACCAGCAGCCCCGCAAGCAGCGGGGCGGCCGCAACCTCCAGGCGGCGATAGGAGTCGGGGTCGGCCTCGGTGCGGTCATCGTGGCCTCGCTGTTCTTCGTGAAGGTGCTCTTCCTCTTCGTGGTGATGGCCGCGGTCGGGGTCGGCATCTGGGAGCTCACCAGCCGGCTCACCGAGCGCAAGCAGGTCAGCGTCCCGCTGGTGCCACTGGTGGCGGGCGGCATCGCGATGCTGGCGGCCGGCTACTGGGCCGGGCCCGAGTGGGCCGCCGCCGCGCTGGCGCTGACCGGGCTCGCGGTGATGGTCTGGCGGATGTCGCAGCCGCCGGAGAACTACCTGCGCGACATAACGGCGGGCATCTTCACCGCCTTCTACGTGCCGTTCCTGGCCACCTTCGTGGTGATGATGCTGGCGGCCGACGACGGGCCGTGGCGCATCCTGCTCTTCCTGGTCGTCACCATCTGCAGCGACACCGGCGCCTACGCGGTCGGCTACAAGTTCGGCAAGAACAAGCTGGCCCCCACCATCAGCCCGGGCAAGACCCGGGAGGGCCTGGCCGGCGGCATCGGGCTGTCGATGATCGCGGGCGCGCTGCTGATGCAGTACGTGATCGACGACGGCGTCTGGTGGCAGGGCCTGATCCTGGGCGCCTGCGCGGCCGTCACCGCCACCCTGGGCGACCTGGCCGAGTCGATGATCAAGCGCGACCTCGGCATCAAGGACATGGGCACCCTGCTCCCCGGCCACGGCGGCATCATGGACCGGCTGGATTCGCTGCTGCCGACCGCCCCGGTGGTCTGGCTCCTGCTCGCCGCCTTCGTCGGCAGCTGACCGGCCGCGCTGACGCACCCTCAGAGGGGCCCCGGACGCCGTAGCGTCCGGGGCCTTTTCGATCTGCGACACTGGATGAATCATGCCTAAGCCCGGAGAACTCACCTTCGCTGCGCCGCGCGGCGCCAAGCCCCCGCGACACCTCGCCGACCTGTCCGCCGACGAGCGGAAGGCGGCCGTCGCCGAGCTGGGCGAGCAGCCGTTCCGCGCCAAGCAGCTGTCGAACCACTACTTCGGCCGCCTCTCGAACGACCCCTCGCAGTGGACGGACATGCCGGCCGCCAGCCGGGAGAAGCTGACCGAGGCGCTGCTGCCGGACCTGATGTCGGTGGTCCGGCACGTGTCCTGCGACGACGACGAGACCCGCAAGACGCTGTGGAAGCTGTTCGACGGCGTGCTGGTCGAGTCGGTGCTGATGCGCTACCCGGACCGGGTGACCATGTGCATCAGCTCGCAGGCCGGCTGCGGGATGAACTGCCCGTTCTGCGCGACCGGGCAGGCCGGGCTGACCCGTAACCTCTCCACCGCCGAGATCGTGGAGCAGATCGCCGCCGGGATGCGTTCGCTGCGCTCCGGGGAGATGCCGGGCGGTGAGGCGCGGCTGTCGAACGTGGTCTTCATGGGGATGGGCGAGCCGCTCGCCAACTACAACCGGGTGCTGGCCTCGATCCGCCGGCTGACCGACCCGGCGCCGGACGGCTTCGGGCTCTCCCAGCGCGGCATCACGGTCTCGACCGTCGGCCTCGTCCCGGCGATGTACCGGTTCGCGGACGAGGGGCTCTCCTGCCGCCTCGCGCTCTCGCTGCACGCGCCGGACGACGAGCTCCGCGACGAGCTGGTGCCGGTGAACACCCGGTGGAAGGTCGAGGAGGTGCTGGACGCCGCGTGGAACTACGCGGAGAAGTCCGGGCGCCGGATCTCCATCGAGTACGCGCTGATCAAGGACATCAACGACCAGGCGTGGCGGGCGGACCTGCTCGGCCGTCTGATCAAGAACCACCGGGTGCACGTGAACCTGATCCCGCTGAACCCGACGCCGGGTTCGAAGTGGACCGCCTCGCGGCCCGAGGACGAGCGGGAGTTCGTCCGCCGCCTCCAGTCGCACGGCGTGCCGACCACGGTCCGGGACACCCGCGGTCAGGAGATCGACGGCGCCTGCGGGCAGCTGGCGGCGGCCGGCTGACGAGCGGTCAGGGCGTACGGCGAAGGGCCCGGCGGACGGTGAGTCCGCCGGGCCCTTCGGCATGACCGGGGGTCAGGAGAGCGCGCCGGCCGCCAGGGCGGCGGTCAGGCCGCCGGTCAGCAGCAGCACCGTCCCGGCGGTGAGCACCCGGAGGACGGCGGCGCCGAAGAGGAGCCCGGGGGCGGCGCCGAGGCGGAGCAGGGTGGAGCTGACGGCCCGTCGGGAGTGGCGGACCTCGTTGGCCCGGGCGAGCGCGGCGGCCGCCGCGCAGGCGATCACCAGCACGGCGGCCAGGGCGGTCAGCGCCTCGCCGGTGCCGGGGCGGTCGCCCCAGTGGCGGAAGGCGGTGAGCACGGTGGCCGCGGTGAGGGCGAGCACCGCGAGCGGGACGGCGAGCCGGCGGGCCTCGGCGGTGAGGCCCCGGCCGGCCAGCAGCCGGAGCGGGCTCGGGCGGCCGAGGGCGAGCACCCGGCCCGCCAGGGCGAGCAGCGGCCCGGTGAGCATGGCCAGGCCCAGTGCGGCCATGGCCCAGCCGGCGAGGGCGGCGTGGCTGGTGTCGCCGAGGCCGCCGGGCAGGTCGACCGGGCGGCCGTCGGCGGCGGCGCCGGGCCGCAGGCCGTACAGCTCCAGGGCCGCGCCCGCCACCAGGAGGCCGAGGCCGGTGGCGGTCAGGGCGGTCGGGAAGCCGGTGCGGGCGGTGGTCTCGGCGCCGGTGGGCAGCGGGTCGGCGGCCGGGACGGCGAGTGCGGCGCACAGGCCCGCGGCGAGCGGGACGAGGGCCAGCAGGGTGACCGGCGCGGCCGCCGGGAGGGGGGTGCCCATGCCGAGGTCGGCGGCGAGCGAGGGGCCGGCGATGTCGTTGCGCAGCACCAGGAAGGCGAGCAGGGCGAGCAGGCTGCCCGCGCTGCAGGCGAGGGCGATCTCGCCGGCGATCAGCAGCCGGATGCGGACCGGGCCGGCTCCGGCGGCGGTGAGGCCCCTGATCCGCTCGGGCCGGGCGGCGGGCACCGCGCGGGCGGCCGCGGCGGCGAACCAGCCGACGGCGGCCAGTGGCGGCAGGCACCAGAGCAGCCGGGGGAGTGCGTCGGTGCCGGGGGTGCCGAGGGCGCGGCCGAGGGCGCGTAGCAGCAGCGCCGCCACCAGGGCGGCGGCGGTCGCGGTGAGGAGCCAGCGGAGCAGGTCGGCGGCCCGGTAGCCGCGGGCCAGGCGGAGGTAGAGCATGCTCAGCGCCCCGCGGGTACGGCGGTGGCGGGGCCGTGGCCGTTCAGGTTCTGCGGCGCCGTGCCCCGGCCGACCGGGACGGCGGGCCCGGTGAGCCGGCCGTCGGCGAGCGCGACGGTGCGGTCGGCGTACCGGGCGAGCTCCGGGTCGTGGGTGGCGAGCACCAGGGTGAGCTGGTGGGAGCGGGCGGCGGTCGCCAGTATCCGCAGGACCTGGTCCTGGGCCTCGCGGTGCAGCGGGGCGGTGGGGTCGTCGGCGAAGACCACCGGCGGCAGTGGGGCCAGGGCCCGGGCGACCGCGATCCGCTGGCGCTGGCTCTGCATCAGTTCGGCCGGGCGCTGCTTGGCGTGCTCGGCCACGTCGAGCCGCTCCAGCCACTCGGCGGCCGCGGTGTGGGCCGCCTTGTGGCCGACGCCGGAGAGCAGCAGGGGCAGGGCGACGTTCTCGCGGGCGGTGAGCTCCGGCACGAGGTGCGGCTCGGAGCCGACGAAGCCGAAGCGTTCGCGGCGCAGCCGCTCGCGGCCGGCCCGGCCGAGGGTGTGCACGGGGGAGCTGTTGAACCAGACCTCGCCCTCGTCCACGGGGAGCAGGCCGGAGAGGCAGCCGAGCAGGGTGCTCTTGCCGGAACCGCGGGGGCCGGTGACGGCGAGGACCTCGCCCTCCCGGACGCCGATCGAGACGCCGCGGAGGGCGGGGGTGCCGTGGTGGGACTTGACGATCCCCCGGGCCCAGAGCACGTCGTTGTCGGGCGGGGCCGCTGACATGAGGTCCATCCTGTGCCGAACGCGGATATGACAGTCGTCAGATTAGAACGACCGGGGCGGGTCGGGGTTGCGGCGCACTGAGCCGTTCAGGTCGCATTCCGGTCCGAAGAGTGACGAATCCGGCGTGTTGATCACCGGAAAACGCCGGAGGCGGCCCCCGGAAGGAGGCCGCCTCGGGCGGAGGGTGGGACGGAGAGCCTGTCAGGCCGTCAGATCTTGGCCCACGCGTCGGTCAGCGTCTGGCGCAGGATCTGCTCGATCTCGTCGAAGGTCGACTGGTCGGAGATCAGCGGCGGCGCCAGCTGGATGACCGGGTCGCCACGGTCGTCGGCGCGGCAGTAGAGGCCGTTGTTGTACAGCTCCTTGGAGAGGAAGCCGTACAGCACGCGCTCGATCTCGTCGTCGTTGAACGACTCCTTGGTGACCTTGTCCTTCACGAGCTCGATGCCGTAGAAGTACCCGTTGCCGCGGACGTCGCCGACGATCGGCAGGTCGTGGAGCTTGCCCAGGGTGCCGAGGAACTTCGACTCGTTGTCGAGCACGTGCTGGTTCAGGCCCTCGCGCTCGAAGATGTCGAGGTTGGCCAGCGCCACCGCGGAGGAGACCGGGTGGCCACCGAAGGTGTAGCCGTGCAGGAAGGCGTTGTCGCCCTTGTAGAACGGCTCGGCCAGGCGGTCCGAGATGATGGTCGCGCCGATCGGGCTGTAGCCCGAGGTCATGCCCTTGGCGCAGGTGATCATGTCGGGCTGGTAGCCGAACTTGTCGGCGCCGAACATGGTGCCCAGGCGGCCGAAGGCGCAGATGACCTCGTCCGAGACCAGCAGCACGTCGTGGCGGTCGCAGATCTCGCGCAGGCGCTGGAAGTACCCGGGCGGCGGCGGGAAGCAGCCGCCGGCGTTCTGCACCGGCTCGACGAAGACGGCGGCGACGGTGTCGGCGCCCTCGAACAGGATGGCCTGCTCGACCTGGTCCGCGGCCCAGCGGCCGTAGAACTCCGGGTCGACGGTGCCGTCCGGGCCCGCGAGGTACTCGGGGGCGCGGTAGATGTTGGTGTTCGGCGCCTTGTGGGTGCCCGGCACCAGCGGCTCGAACGGGGCCTTCAGGCCCGGCAGACCGGTGATGGACAGGGCGCCCTGCGGGGTGCCGTGGTACGCGATGGAGCGCGAGATGACCTTGTGCTTGGTCGGCTTGCCGGTCAGCTTGAAGTACTGCTTGGCCAGCTTCCAGGCAGTCTCGACGGCCTCGCCGCCACCGGTGGAGAAGAAGACCTTGTTCAGGTCGCCCGGGGCGTAGTTGGCCAGGCGCTCGGCCAGCTCGATCGCCTTCGGGTGGGCGTAGCTCCACACCGGGAAGAAGGCGAGCTCCTTGGCCTGCTTGGCGGCGGCCTCGGCCAGCTCCTCGCGGCCGTGACCGGCCTGGACCACGAACAGGCCGGCGAGGCCGTCGAGGTACTTCTTGCCCTTGTCGTCCCAGACGTAGACGCCCTCACCACGCACGATGGTGGGGACGGGGTTCTTCTCGTACGACGACATGCGGGTGAAGTGCATCCACAGGTGGTCGTAGGCGGTCTTGGAAAGGTCCGTCATCTGGTGCCCCAGGTGTAGGTCTGTTTCCGGAGCTTCAGGTAAACGAAGCTCTCGGTGCTCCGCACGCCGGGAAGGGCGCGGATGCGCTTGTTGATCAGTTCGAGCAGGTGCTCGTCGTCCTCGCAGACCAGCTCGGCCAGCAGGTCGAACGAGCCTGCGGTGCAGACCACGTAGTCGACCTCGTCGAGGGCGGCCAGCGCGTCGGCGACGGGCTCGATGTCACCTTCGACGTTGATCCCGACCATCGCCTGCCGGGTGAAGCCGACGGTGAGGGGGTCGGTCACGGCGACGATCTGCATCACGCCCTGGTCGAGCAGCTTCTGGACCCGCTGACGCACGGCCGCCTCGGACAGGCCGACGGCCTTGCCGATGGCGGCGTACGGGCGGCGCCCGTCCTCCTGGAGCTGCTCGATGATCGCCTTGGAGGCGGCGTCGAGGGGAACGCTGGCGTTCCGGTCGCGGTTGGCCACGTCGCCACTGTGCCTGATCGTTTCGTCAGGCGCAACTGCTCCTGCTGCTGATTTCGTCGCTGTTTCCGATTTGGCCTGCGGATTACGTAGCCCTTATGTCGATGGGCTGTCGAGAACGGAAGCCAACCGGCTACTCTGGTCAGGTACACGCGAAGGCGGGTACGCACCCAACCGTGGACCGGCGCTTCCCAGCCGGCCGCCCGGCGCCCAGAGGTACCCTGGCGCCGGTGTCCCTGCAACGTGGCAGGCCCCGACCGAGGAGAGACTTCCGTGAGCGAGCTTCAGACGCTGCGCAACTACGTCAACGGTGAGTTCGTCGATGCGGCCGACGGCCGCACGCTCGACGTGATCGACCCGACCACCGGCGAGGTGTACGCGACGTCCCCGCTGTCGGGCGCCGCCGACGTGGACGCCGCCATGGACGCCGCCGCCGCGGCCTTCCCGGCCTGGCGCGACGCCACCCCCTCCACCCGGCAGAAGCTGCTGCTGAAGATCGCCGACGCGGTCGAGGCGCGCGCCGACGAGATCGTGGACGCCGAGGTCCGCAACACCGGCAAGCCGCGCGGGCTGACCCTCTCCGAGGAGATCGGCCCGATGGTGGACCAGCTGCGCTTCTTCGCCGGCGCCGCCCGTCTGCTGGAGGGCAAGGCCGCCGGTGAGTACATGGACGGCATGACCTCGATCGTCCGCCGCGAGCCGGTCGGCGTCTGCGCCCAGGTCGCGCCGTGGAACTACCCGATGATGATGGCCGTGTGGAAGTTCGCCCCGGCCATCGCCGCGGGCAACACCGTGGTCCTCAAGCCCTCGGACACCACCCCGGCCTCCACCGTGCTGCTGGCCGAGATCATCGGCGGCGTGCTCAAGGACCTGGAGCTGCCGGCCGGCATCTTCAACGTGATCTGCGGTGACCGCGAGTCCGGCCGTCTGATGGTCGAGCACTCCACCCCGGCGATGGCCTCCATCACCGGCTCGGTCCGCGCCGGCATCCAGGTCGCCGAGTCGGCCGCCAAGGACGTCAAGCGGGTCCACCTGGAGCTGGGCGGCAAGGCCCCGGTCGTGGTGTTCGAGGACGCCGACATCGCCGAGGCCGTCGAGGGCATCTCGGTCGCCGGGTACTTCAACGCCGGCCAGGACTGCACCGCCGCCACCCGCGTGCTGGTGCACGAGTCGATCCACGACGAGTTCGTCGCCGCGCTGGCCAAGGCCGCCTCGGAGACCAAGACCGGCGGCGTGGACGACGAGGACGTGCTCTACGGCCCGCTGAACAACGCCAACCAGCTCAAGCAGGTGGCCGGCTTCATCGAGCGACTGCCCGCCCACGCCAAGGTCGAGGCCGGTGGCCACCGGGTCGGCGAGGTCGGCTACTTCTACGCCCCGACCGTGGTCTCCGGCCTGAACCAGGACGACGAGATCATCCAGAACGAGGTCTTCGGCCCGGTCATCACCGTGCAGAAGTTCTCCGACGAGGACCAGGCCGTCGGCTACGCCAACGGCGTCGAGTACGCGCTGGCCTCCTCGGTCTGGACCAAGGACCACGCCCGCGCCATGCGGATGTCCCGTCGCCTGGACTTCGGCTGCGTCTGGATCAACACCCACATCCCGCTGGTCGCGGAGATGCCGCACGGTGGCTTCAAGAAGTCCGGCTACGGCAAGGACCTGTCGTCGTACGGCTTCGAGGACTACACCCGGGTCAAGCACGTGATGACCGCGATCTAGCGGGTCGTCACCGTCGGGCGCAGCATGACCGCGATCTGAGCGTCCTGAGGTACTGAGGGGCGCGGGGCCACTGGCTCCGCGCCCCTCGTGTTTGTCAGGGTGTCGGGCGACGCGGCGTCCGCCTGACAGGATGCAACTGCACGTCAGGCCCGGGGTTCCCTAGGCTTACCGGCATGAGCATCCCCACTGCTGATCCGGCTGCCGGGCAGGCCGTCAAGGCCGCCGACCGCGCGCACGTCTTCCACTCGTGGTCCGCCCAGGCCCTGATCGACCCCCTCGCGGTGGCCGGTGCCGAAGGCTCGTACTTCTGGGACTACGAGGGCAACCGCTACCTCGACTTCTCCTCCCAGCTGGTGAACACCAACATCGGTCACCAGCACCCCAAGGTGGTCGCCGCGATCCAGCAGAAGGCCGCCCAGCTCTGCACCATCGCCCCCGGCTTCGCCGAGGAGTCCCGCTCGGAGGCGGCCCGCCTCATCGCCGAGCGCACCCCGGGCGACCTGGACAAGATCTTCTTCACCAACGGCGGCGCCGAGGCCAACGAGAACGCCATCCGGATGGCCCGGCTGCACACCGGCCGCCACAAGGTGCTGGCCACCTACCGCTCGTACCACGGCGCCACCGCCAACGCGATCACGCTGACCGGCGACCCCCGTCGCTGGGCCAACGAGACCGGCGTCTCCGGCATCGTGCACTTCTGGGGCCCGTACGCCTACCGCTCCAACTTCCACGCCGAGAACGAGGCCCAGGAGTGCGAGCGCGCGCTCGCCCACCTCGAGCAGACCATCGCCTTCGAGGGCCCCGGCACCGTCGCCGCGATCATCCTGGAGACGGTGGTCGGCACCGCGGGCATCCTGATCCCGCCGGCCGGCTACCTGGCGGGCGTCCGGGAGATCTGCGACCGCTACGGCATCGTCTTCATCCTCGACGAGGTGATGGCCGGCTTCGGCCGCACCGGCGCGTGGTTCGCCGCCGACCACTGGAACGTCACCCCGGACCTGCTGACCTTCGCCAAGGGCGTCAACTCCGGCTACCTGCCGCTCGGCGGCGTGGCCATCTCGGCCGAGATCGCGGCCACCTTCGCCGAGCGGGTCTTCCCCGGCGGCCTCACCTACTCCGGCCACCCGCTGGCCTGCGCCTCCGCCGTCGCGACCATCACCACGATGGCCGAGGAGGGCATCGTGGAGCACGCCAAGCACATCGGCGAGACGGTGATCGGCCCCGGCCTGCGCGAGCTGGCGGAGCGTCACCCCTCGATCGGCGAGGTCCGCGGCCTGGGCGTGTTCTGGGCGCTGGACCTGGTGAAGGACCGTCAGACCCGCGAGCCGCTGGTGCCGTACAACGCGGCCGGCCCCGCGAACGCCCCGATGGCCGAGCTGGCCGCCGCCTGCAAGAAGCGCGGCCTGTGGCCGTTCGTGAACATGAACCGCTTCCACGTGGTGCCGCCGTGCAACGTGAGCGAGGAGGAGGCCAAGACCGGCCTCGCCATCCTGGACGAGGTGCTCAACCTCACCGACGCGCACACCGTCTGACGTACCGTTCGGCACGGCCCCGGGCTACCGGCCCGGGGCCGCCCCTTTGCTCGGAGACCCGCTGATGACCTTCACCCGCCGCGCCCTGCTGGGGACCGCCGGCCTGCTGAGCCTCTCCGCCTGCGGCATCCCCGCCGCGTACGTCCCGGAGGAGCGCCGCGCGGGGCCGGACAAGTCGGAGCAGGACAAGTCGCTCCAGTTCTCCAACTGGACGCAGTACATCGACACCGACGACAAGGGCGGGCGCCCGACCCTGGACGCCTTCGCCAAGGACGCCGGGATCGAGGTCAGCTACACCGAGGACATCAACGACAACGACGAGTTCTTCGGCAAGATCAGCCCGGTGCTGGCCCAGGGCGGGGACCCGGGCCGCGACCTGATGGTGGTCAGCGACTGGATGGCCGGGCGGTACGTCTCGCTGGGCTGGGTCCAGCAGTACGAGGCAGCCAACCTGCCCAACGTCACCAAGCACCTCGACCCGCAGCTGGCCTCCCCGGCCTGGGACCCGGGGCGCCGGCACAGCGTGCCGTGGCAGTCCGGCATCACCGGGATCGCCTACAACCGCAAGGCGCTGGGGCGGGAGCTGAAGTCGACGGCGGACCTGTGGGCCCCCGACCTGAAGGGCCGGGTCACGCTGTTCGCCGGGATGGACGAGGCGATCGGCATGCTGATGCTGGCCCAGGGCGCGGACATCGCGAAGTTCACGGCGGACGACGCGCACAAGGCGATGGCGCTGGTCCAGAAGATGGTGGACACCAAGCACGTCCGGCGGTTCACCGGCAACGACTACACCAGCGACCTGGCGTCGGGTGCGGCGGTCGCCTGCCAGGCGTACTCCGGCGACGCGATCCAGCTGAAGGCGGAGAACCCGGACATCGAGTTCGTCGTGCCGGAGGAGGGCGGCGAGCTGTGGGCCGAGAGCCTGCTGGTGCCGAACCGGGCCGCCCACAAGACCAACGCCGAGCTGCTGATCGACTACTACTACCAGCCCGAGGTGGCGGCGGAGCTGGCGGCGGCGGTGCAGTACATCTGCCCGGTGCCGGCCGCGCGGGAGGTCCTGGCGAAGAGCGAGGACCCGGAGGTGGCGGCGCTCGCGGAGGAGCCGTTGATGTTCCCGACGGACGAGATGCGGGCGCGGCTGCGCACGATGCGGGACGTCACCGCCGACGAGCGGCCCGACTTCCACAAGATCTGGGGCAACGTCGCGGGGGTCTGAGCTTCGCCCGGCAGGGCAGCGACCCCAGGGGCGCGAGGAACTGCGCGCGGGGGCACGGCAGCACGTGCAACTGGCTGACGTGCCCCGATCTCACGCTGGTCCGCCTTCCGGACTCGCGCAGTTCCTCGCGCCCCTGAGGTCGCTGCCCTTCCGGGCGGCGCGCCGCTACCTTCGGACGGCGTCGAGGGCGAGCAGGGCGACGTGCAGGGAGAGGCAGGACTCCACCTGGTCGAGGTCGACGGCGAGGATGCGTTCGACCTTGTGGAGGCGGTCGTAGAAGGACGGCCGGGAGAGGTGGGCGGCGTCGGCGGCGGCGGACTTGTTGCGGCCCTGCTCCAGGTAGATCCGCAGCAGCTGGACCAGCTGCCCGCCGTGCTCGGCGTCGTACGCGAGCAGGGGCCCGAGCTCCCGCTCGACGTACGTCTGCAGCCGGGCGTCGTCGCGGAGCAGGTGGAGCAGGCCGCGCAGTCGCACGTCCGGCAGCCGGTAGTAGGAGGCGGCCCGTCCGCCGGGGGCGTCGTGCAGGGCGGCGTCCGCGACCTGGGTGGCTTCGAGCAGGGTGCGCCGCGCGTCCCGGACCGACCCGACCGAGGAGCCGACCGCGATCACGGGCTCGGGGACGGGTGACGCGGCGTCACGAGCGCCCTCGGCGACGAGCTTGCGCAGCGCCGCCGCGAAGGACTCCAGTGCCGTGTGCTCGTCCTGCCCGGAGCCGAGGGCGATCAGCAGCCCGACGCCCTCGTCGTCCAGCGCGCCGACCAGCGCCGAGAGCCGGCTGCTCCGCACCGCCGTGGCGGCGAGTTCGGTGAAGTCGCGCAGCCGGGCCTGGGCCTCCAGGGCCGCGGGGATCGGCCCGCGCCGCTGCCGCAGGACCACGCCGACCAGCCGCCGCCCGTCCAGCGGGACGCCCAGGGCGGCGGCCCGCAGGGCGACCTCACTGACCGTCAGGGCGTGGGTGAGGATGCCGGAGAGCAGGGTGCGGTGGGTCTGCCGTTCCAGCGACTCGCGGTCGCGGACCACCAGCCGGTTCAGGGCCAGGGTGGCGGCGCCGCGCTCCAGCAGCATGGCGTGCGGGTGGGGGGTGTCGGCGGGCAGCGGGCCGGGGTCGGCGACCAGGACGAGGCGGCCCCAGTCCTGGCCGCGGGCGCCGACGGTGGTGACCAGCCAGCCGCTGCGCGGGTCGTGGCCGGTGCGGCCGGTGGGGTGGACGCCGCGGGAGCGGCGCTCCCAGCCCTCCAGCAGTTCGCTCTCCGGGCGGCCGGCGGTGTCGTGGGCCAGCACCTGGTGGGCGAGGTTCTCCAGCACGACGGGCGCGCCGGCCATCCGGGCGACCTGGCGGACCACCTCGCCGGGTTCGGCGCCTTCGGTGGCGAGCTCGTTGAAGACCTGGTGGACGGCCTCGGAGGTGCGCAGCTGTTCCAGCTGGGCGTTGACGACGAGGGCGTGCACGGCCTCGGTGACGGCGACGAAGCGCAGTTCGCGGCGGAGCGCGATGAGGGGGAGGCCGCGCTGCTCGGCGGCGTGCACCAGGGCGCGGGGGAGGGTGTCGAAGTAGCGGCGGCCGAACTCGACGACCAGGCCGGCGGCGCCGATCTCGGTGAGCTCGCGGACGTAGCGGGCCAGGCCGTCGCGGTCCTCGGGCAGGGCGATGCCGGTGGTGAGGACGAGTTCGCCGCCCTGGAGCATGCCGGCCACGTCGGGGAGCTCGCTGACGTGCACCCAGCGGACGGGGCGTTCCAGGTGTTCGGCTCCGGCCACGACCTGGGGCAGGCCGCGCCGCATCACGTCGAGGTCGAGCACGCGGGCGACGGTGGGGAGCACGGCGGCACCTTCCGGTGGGGGCGTCAGGGTGTCAGGTGAATCATGCATCGGCCGGACGACCTGTCGCCTTTCCACCCTGTAAGGCCTCTGCGGCGGAGGCTGTCGGAGTGAGGCTTGTCACCCTTCCGGGTGAGGAGGCAAGGTCAGCGGGTCGGCAGCACCGACCCTCTCCCCGGGTCGTGGCATGAATGCGGTGTTGCCCCCGGATTCCGTCGCGTAACCAGAACGCAACGGCGGATTCCCTTGTAGGGGCAACGGGCGGGTGTCAGGATCGCCGGACCCCGCTGATCCCTGGCCGACTCACCGGGTACCTGGAGGACAACGATGGATCTGACCGACTTCGGCGCGGGTGCGCAGTACATCGCCGGACGGCTCACCGAGGGCACCGGCAGCGAACCCTTCCAGGTCGTCAACCCGGCCACCGGGAAGACCGTACAGACCGTCACCCTGGCCTCGACCGGGGACGTGGACACCGCCGTCGCCGCCGCGAAGGCCGCGCTCCCGGAGTGGTCGGCCGCCACCCCCGGCGCCCGGTCCGAGGCGCTGCTGAAGCTGGCCGCGGTGCTGGCGGAGCACGCCGAGGACTTCGCCCGGGTGGAGACCTCGCAGACCGGCAAGCCGATCAAGCTCTCCACCGAGTTCGACGTGCCCGGCACTGTCGACAACACCTCCTTCTTCGCCGGCGCGGCCCGCAACCTGGAGGGCAAGGCGGCCGGCGAGTACTCCGGCGACCACACCTCCTACGTGCGCCGCGAGGCGATCGGCGTGGTCGGCTCCATCTCGCCGTGGAACTACCCGCTGCAGATGGCCGCGTGGAAGGTCCTGCCGGCCATCGCGGCGGGCAACACCATCGTGCTCAAGCCGGCCGAGCTGACCCCGCTGACCTCGCTGATGTTCGCCCGGGCCTGCACCGAGGCGGGCATCCCGGACGGCGTGGTCAACGTGGTCACCGGCGCCGGCCGCACCGCGGGCGAGCACCTGGTCTCGCACCCGGACGTCGCGATGGTCTCCTTCACCGGCTCCACCCCGGTCGGCAAGCGGGTGGCCGAGCTGGCCGTCGCGGGCGTCAAGCGCACCCACCTGGAGCTCGGCGGCAAGGCCCCGTTCGTGGTCTTCGACGACGCCGACCTGGACGCCGCCGTGCACGGCGCGGTGGCCGCCTCGCTGATCAACTCCGGCCAGGACTGCACCGCCGCCACCCGCGCCTACGTGCAGCGCCCGCTGTACGACGCCTTCGTCGCCGGGGTGGCCGAGCTGTACGGGCAGGTCCGGATCGGCGACCCGCTGAACCCGGCCACCGACCTCGGCCCGCTGGTCTCGTACGCGCACCGCGACCGGGTGGCCGGCTTCGTCGAGCGCGCCCGCTCGTACGCCACCGTGGTCACCGGCGGCCCGGCCCGGGTGCTCGGCCACGACGGCACCGACCTGAGTGTCGGCGCCTACTTCCTGCCGACCCTGATCACCGGCGCCCCGCAGGACAGCGAGGTGGTGCAGGGCGAGATCTTCGGCCCGGTCCTGGTGGTGCTCCCGTTCGACTCCGACGAGGAGGGCCTGCGGCTGGCCAACGACACCCCGTACGGCCTGGCCGCCTCCGCCTGGACCACCAACGTCCACCGCTCGCTGCGGGCCACCCGGGAGATCAAGGCCGGGTGCGTCTGGGTCAACGACCACATCCCGATCATCAGCGAGATGCCGCACGGCGGCTACAAGGCCTCCGGCTACGGCAAGGACATGTCCCAGTACTCGCTGGACGAGTACACGCAGGTCAAGCACGTCATGTTCGACACCACCGCGGTCGCCAGGAAGGACTGGCACCGCACGGTCTTCGGAGACAGATAATCCCCGTCTGCTCCGCCTCTTCCCCCGGAGGGTGTCCCCAGCATGGAGTTCAACGAGATCACCGACGGCCTGTCCGAGCCGGTCCGCAGGGCCTGGGAACGGAGCCTCCTGGGCGGCCGGGCGGCGCTGACGCGCCGTCGGCTGCTGCAGGCCACCGCCCTGCTGGCCGGGGCGGGCGGCCTGACGGCCTGCGGGATACCCCCGGCGAAGACCGGCTCCGCCGAGGGGAAGGAGTCCGCAGCCCCGGACGCCTCGGACACCGACAAGGTGCTGAACTTCTCCAACTGGCCGCTCTACGTCGACGTCGACCCCAACGACGAGGCGAAGCGGCCGACCCTGGACGCCTTCACCGCCGCCACCGGCGTCAAGGTGAAGTACACCGAGGACGTCAACGACAACGTCGAGTTCTTCGGCAAGGTCAAGCCGCAGCTGGCGGCGGGTCAGGACACCGGCCGGGACCTGGTGGTGCTCACCGACTGGATGGCCGGCCGACTGATCCGGCTCGGCTGGGCGCAGAAGCTCAACCCGGCCAACCTGACCAACGCGCTGACCAACCTGGAGGCCCGCTTCCGCGCCCCCGACTGGGACCCGGGCCGCCAGTACACCTACCCCTGGACCAGCATCCAGACGGTGATCGCCTACAACAAGAAGGCGACCAAGGGGAAGGAGGTCACCTCCGTCGCCCAGCTGCTGGACGACCCCGAGCTCAAGGGCCGGGTGACCTTCCTGTCGGAGATGCGCGACACCATCGGGATGGTGCTGCTCTCGCTCGGCAAGAGCCCGGAGAAGTTCACCGCGGACGACTTCGACGCCGCCGTGGCCCGGGTCCAGAAGGCCGTGGACTCCAAGCAGATCCGCAAGTTCACCGGCAACGACTACGGCCAGGAGCTCTCCTCCGGGGACATCGCGGCCTGCATCGCCTGGGGCGGCGACCTGATCCAGCTGAAGGCCGACAACCCCGACATCGAGTTCGTGATCCCGGCCGACGGCTACCTGGCCTCCACCGACAACCTGCTGGTCCCGGCCAGGGCCCAGCACAAGAAGAACGCCGAGCTGCTGATCAACTTCTACTATCAGCAGACCGTCGCGGCGCAGCTCACGGCGGGCATCAGCTACGTCTCCCCGGTCACCGGGGTGCAGGCCGAGCTCGCCAAGATCGCCCCCGAGGCGGCCGAGAACCCCCTGGTGATCCCGACCCCGGAGATGGCCGCGAAGGTGCACACCTTCCGCAGCCTGACCGAGGCCGAGGAGACCGCCTTCGAGGAGAAGTTCTCCAAGTTGATCGGCGCCTGACCCCACCCCACTCGGCCTTCTGAACACCCGACAGAGAGACCCCCATGACCAAGCAGCTGCGCGAGGCGGCGACGGCCGGCGGCGACGTACGCCTCACCGGCATCGGCAAGACCTACGGCGCCTTCACCGCCGTCCATCCGCTGGACCTGACTGTCCCGCAGGGCTCCTTCTTCGCCCTGCTCGGTGCCTCCGGCTGCGGCAAGACCACCACCCTGCGGATGATCGCGGGTCTGGAGGAGCCCACCAGCGGCACCGTGCTGATCGGGGGTCAGGACGTCACCGCGCTGCCCCCGTACAAGCGGCCGGTGAACACGGTCTTCCAGAGCTACGCGCTCTTCCCGCACCTGGACATCTTCGAGAACGTCGCCTTCGGCCTGCGCCGCCGCGGCAAGAAGGACGTCAAGAAGCAGGTCGAGGAGATGCTGGAGCTGGTCGAGCTCGGCCCGATGGCCCGGCGCAAGCCGCACCAGCTCTCCGGCGGCCAGCAGCAGCGCGTCGCGGTCGCCCGCGCGCTGATCAACCACCCTCAGGTGCTGCTGCTCGACGAGCCGCTCGGCGCCCTCGACCTCAAGCTGCGCCGCCAGATGCAGCTGGAGCTCAAGCGGATCCAGACCGAGGTCGGCATCACCTTCGTGCACGTCACCCACGACCAGGAGGAGGCCATGACCATGGCCGACACCATCGCGGTGATGAACGGCGGCCGGGTCGAGCAGCTCGGTGCCCCCGCCGACCTCTACGAGAACCCCGCCACCACCTTCGTGGCCAACTTCCTCGGGCAGTCCAACCTGATCCCCGCCCAGGTCAGCGGCCGCTCCGACGGCTCGGTGCTGCTGGACGCCGACGGCGCCCGGCTCGCGCTGCCCGAGGCCCGCTGCGCCACCGCGGCCGGCCGGGTCCACCTGGGCGTGCGGCCCGAGAAGATCACCATCGAAACGGCCGGCACCGAGGTCGCCGAGGGCCGCAACCGGCTCACCGGCACCGTGCTGGACTCCGCCTTCATCGGCGTCTCCACCCAGTACGTGGTGCGCACCGCCAGCGGCCAGGAGATCGCCGTCTTCGAGCAGAACATGGACCGCGACGTCCGGATCACCCCCGGTGCCGAGGTCGTCCTGCACTGGAACCCGGCGCACTCCTTCGGCCTCGACGCCGACCAGGCGATCGACGCGGGCACCGGGGAGGAGGCGGCGTGACCAGCACCACCGAGGCGGCACCGCCCCAGGTGATACCCCTTCAGGAGCGCCCCGCCAAGCGGAAGCTGACGGCCTACTGGCTGCTGCTGCCCGGCCTGGCCTGGCTGGTGGTCTTCTTCGTGGTGCCGATGGTCTACCAGGCCTCCACCTCGCTGCAGACCGGCTCGCTGGAGCAGGGCTTCAAGCTCACCTGGCACTTCTCCACCTACTGGGACGCGCTCAGCGAGTACAAGTGGCACTACCTGCGCTCGTTCGGCTACGCCGGGGTCGCCACCCTGCTCTGCCTGGCGATCGGCTACCCGCTGGCGTACACCATCGCCTTCAAGGCCTCCAAGCGCTGGCGCAACGTCATCCTGATCCTGGTGATCGCGCCGTTCTTCACCAGCTTCCTGATCCGCACCCTGGCCTGGAAGACCATCCTCTCGGACGGCGGCCCGGTGGTCTCGGTGCTCAACTCGCTGCACCTGCTGAGCATCACCGACGCCGTCGGGCTGACGACGGGGCAGCGCCTGCTGGCCACCCCGCTCGCGGTGATCTGCGGCCTGACGTACAACTTCCTGCCGTTCATGATCCTGCCGCTCTACACTTCGCTGGAGCGGATCGACCCCAGGCTGCACGAGGCGGCCGGCGACCTGTACGCCAAGCCGTTCACCACCTTCCGCAAGGTCACCTTCCCGATCTCGCTGCCGGGCGTGGTGGCGGGCACCATGCTCACCTTCATCCCCGCCTCCGGCGACTACATCAACGCCCAGCTGCTCGGCTCGCCGAGCGAGCAGATGATCGGCAACGCGATCCAGAAGCAGTTCCTGAACGTGCTGGACTACCCCACGGCCGCCGCGCTGAGCTTCATCCTGATGGCCCTGATCCTGGGTCTGGTGACGGTCTACATGCGCAAGGCCGGGACGGAGGAACTGGTCTGATGAACCGTCCCGTGAAGTGGCTGCGCCGCAACCTGGTCACCCTGGCCGGGCTCGCCGCCCTGGCCTACCTGATCCTGCCCAACCTGGTCGTGCTGGCCTTCTCGTTCAACAAGCCCGCGGGCAAGTTCAACTACGAGTGGAACCAGTTCTCCACCGACGCCTGGACCGACCCCTGCGGCGTGGCCGACATGTGCGGCTCGCTCTCGCTCTCGCTGCAGATCGCCGTGCTGGCCACCGTCGGCGCCACCGTGCTCGGCACCATGGTCGCGTTCGCGCTGGCCCGCTACCGCTTCCGCGGCAAGGGCACCGCGACCGGCCTGATCTTCCTGCCGATGGCCATGCCCGAGGTGGTCATGGCGGCCTCACTGGGCACCCTGTTCCTCAACATGCGGATCCCGTTCGGCTTCACCACGATCCTGATCGCGCACATCATGTTCTGCCTCAGCTTCGTGGTGACGGCGGTCAAGGCCCGCGTGATGAGCATGGACCCGCGCCTGGAGCAGGCCGCCCAGGACCTCTACGCCACCCCGTTCCAGACCTTCCTCAAGATCACCCTGCCGCTCGCCGCCCCCGGCATCGCGGCCGGCGCGCTGCTCAGCTTCGCGCTCTCCTTCGACGACTTCATCATCACCCAGTTCAACTCGGGACCGACCACGGTCACCTTCCCGATGTTCGTCTGGGGCGCCTCGCAGCGAGGCATCCCGGTGCAGGTCAACGTGATCGGCACCGCGATGTTCATCGCCGCCGTCGTCCTGACGGTGGCCGGCCAGTGGGTCGGCAACCGCAGGAAGGCGCGAGCCTGACACTCTGTACACACCCTGCTGTGTACGCTCTGAAATGCCGTCAATCCGCAGAAAGTAGCTGATAGGCAGATGGACTCTGCCCGTGCTCTCAGTGACGCCCGTCCCACCCCGTTCTGGCTCGAGGACCCGGGTCGGCCGGAGGCCCTCGCGGCCCTGGTCGGCGACACCCGGTGCGACCTGCTGGTCGTGGGCGGCGGCTACTCCGGCCTGTGGACCGCGCTGATCGCCAAGGAGCGGGACCCCTCGCTCGACGTGGTGCTGATCGAGGGTCACGAGATCGGCTGGGCGGCGTCCGGGCGCAACGGCGGGTTCTGCGCCGCCAGCCTCACCCACGGATTCGGCAACGGCCTCCAGCGCTGGCCCGGCGAACTGGCCGAGCTGGAGCGCCAGGGCATGGCCAACCTCCAGGCCATCGAGGACACCCTCAAGCGCTACTCCATCGACTGCGAGTGGGAGCGGACCGGCGAGATCGACATCGCCACCCAGCCGCACCAGCTCGCCGAACTGCGCGAGGTGGCCGAGGCGGTCGCCGAGTACGGCACCGACCTCACCTTCCTGGACGCCGACGCCCTGCGCGAGCAGGTCGACTCGCCCACCTTCCTGGGCGGCCTGTGGGACAAGGACGGCGTGGCCATGCTCCACCCGGCCAAGCTGGCCTGGGGCCTCAAGGACGCCTGCCTCTCCCAGGGCGTGCGGATCTTCGAGCGCACCAAGGGCCTCTCGCTCGCCGAGCACGGCAGCGGCATGGCCGTCCGCACCCCGTACGGGCGGGTCTTCGCGCGCAAGGTCGCGCTCGGCACCAACGTGTTCCCCTCGCTGGTCAAGCGGGTCCGCCCGTACATCGTCCCGGTGTACGACTACGCCCTGATGACCGAACCGCTCACCGACGAGCAGCTCGCCTCGATCGGCTGGACCGGCCGGCAGGGGCTCAGCGACAGCGCCAACAAGTTCCACTACTTCCGGCTCTCCGCGGACAACCGGATCCTGTGGGGCGGCTACGACACCATCTACCACTTCGGCAGCAAGGTGCAGTCGGAGCACGACCAGCGCCCGGAGACCTTCCGCACCCTGTCGCGGCAGTTTTTCCAGACCTTCCCCCAGCTGGACGGCATCCGCTTCACCCACGCCTGGGGCGGCGCGATCGACACCTGCACCCGCTTCTCGGCGTTCTTCGACACCGCCTACAAGGGCCGGGTCGCGTACGCCGCCGGGTTCACCGGCCTCGGCGTCGGCGCCACCCGCTACGGCGCCGAGGTGATGCTCGACCTGCTCGCGGGCGAGCTGACCGAGCGGACCTCGCTGGAGATGGTGCGCAGCAAGCCGCTGCCCTTCCCGCCCGAGCCGGTGCGCTGGGCCGGGATCGAGATCACCAAGTGGTCGCTGGACCGCTCCGACCGGCAGGGCGGACACCGCAACCTCTGGCTGCGCACGCTCGACAAGCTGGGCCTGGGCTTCGACAGCTGACGGTCCGTCCGCGCGTGCGGCGAGGGGCACTCCGCTTCGGCGGGGTGCCCCTCCGGCGTGCTGCGGGCCTGCTCTAGCCTGGCGCCGTCCCGCCCCTGGACGCTGCGTCCGTTCCGAAGGAGCCACCATGGCCCCCGCCCCCGCCCTGGCCGACCTGCGCGAGGTCTGCCAGCCCGCCGCCAAACTCGCCCTCCGCAACGGCGAGCACTGGGCCGGCCGGCTCTACATGCGCGGGATCTCCCTGCGCGTCACCCGCCAGCTGGTCCGCACCCGGGTCAGCCCCAACACCCTCACCTGGCTGATGGTGGTCTGCGGCGTCGGTGCCGGAGCCGCCCTGCTGATCCCCGGCCTGGCCGGCCCGCTGCTGGCCGCCGTGCTCTTCCAGGGCTTCCTGCTCTTCGACTGCGTGGACGGCGAAGTCGCCCGCTGGAAGCGCCAGTTCTCCACCGCCGGCGTCTACGTCGACCGGCTCGGCGCCTACCTGGCCGACGCCGCGCTGCTCGCCGGGGCCGGCTTCCGGGCCGGCCAGAACGACTTCGGGGCGTGGTCCACGATCGGCTTCGCCACCGCCCTGGGCGTGGTGCTGCTCAAGGCCTCCACCGACCTGGTGGACGTGGCCCGGGCCCGCAGCGGCCTCTCCGTCGCCGAGGACGCCGCCGCCCAGCCGCGCTCCCAGGGCGTCGCCACCCTGCGACGGCTCGCCTCCGCCTTCAAGCTGCACCGGCTCACCAACGGCATCGAGGCCTCGCTGCTGCTGCTCGCCGCCGCCGTGGCCGACACGGTGACCGGCGACCTCACCCCCACGCGGGCGGCGGTCGCGCTGCTCGCCGCCGTCACCTGGGTGATGGTGCCCGCCCACCTCGCCTCGATCCTGGCCTCCTCCCGGCTGCGCTGACCGTCCGTCCCCTCGCGCCGGCCCCCTCGCGCCGGCCCTTCGCGCCGTCCCCTCCGAGGTGGCTCTCCGGGGTCGGCTCCTGTGGGTCGGCTCTTGTGGGTCGGCGAGGGGGAGGCGTGTAAGACCCGGCGCTCGCGCCCCTCTCTCACTCCTGACGGATGTCCGGAGCACCGAGGAGCGCACGATGGAGACCACCCCGCTGGACTGGCTGGTGTCGGCTGCCGACGACCCGGCGGCCTGCCGGGCGGAGTGGGAACGCGGCGGCCGCGGCGTCATGCCGCTGCCCGCCGGCCGAGTCTGGGACGTCCTGCTGGTCCCCGGCCCGCTCGGCCGGGCGGCCCACCGGATGCTCGCCGAGGTGGGCGGCCCGGCCTTCGCCGAGTTCGGCGACGCCCGGGTCGGCTTCCTGGTGCCCGTCGGCACCGCCGCCCGGTGGGTCGGCACGAGCGTCCGGGCCGCCGGCTACGGCACCCGGGTCGCCCTGCCGCACCCGGCGGGCGGCGGCAGCGGGCTCCGCTGGCTGACCCCGCCGGACGGCTCCGGCCGGCTGACCGACCCGGTGCTGCTGGAGCTGGCGCTGCACGAGGCCGCCGCACTGACGCGTCAGCCCCGCGTGCATGACGACCTGTAAGGCTGAATCTCCATTCCCCGTCAGCCTGTTCGTTGAGACGGGCCCGATCGGTCAGCAGACTGGAGGACGAGCGCGGTAGCCCCGTGATCGGACTTCGGAGGCATGAGGACCTTGAGCAAGCACATCATTCACTGGATCGACGGCGCTCCCGTCGCCACCGCCGGCTCCGCCCCTCGGCGCGGCGACATCTTCGACCCGGCCACCGGCCTGGTCACCGGCCAGGTCGACTTCGCCGGGATCGAGGAGGTGGACCAGGCCGTCGCGGCGGCCGCCTCCGCCTTCGACGAGTGGCGCCACGCCTCGATCGCCAAGCGCACCCAGGTGCTGTTCGCGTTCCGCGAGCTGTTCAACGCCCGCAAGGACGAGCTCGCGTCGATCATCGTGGCCGAGCACGGCAAGGTGCACTCCGACGCGCTCGGCGAGCTGGCCCGCGGCCAGGAGGTCGTCGAGTACGCCTGTGGCATCCCGCAGCTCGTCAAGGGCGGCTTCACCGAGCAGGCCTCCACCGGCATCGACGTCTACTCGATCCGCCAGGCGCTCGGCCCGGTCGCCATCATCTCCCCGTTCAACTTCCCGGCCATGGTGCCGATGTGGTTCTTCCCGATCGCCATCGCGGCCGGCAACACCGTCATCCTCAAGCCCTCCGAGAAGGACCCGTCCGCGGCCAACTTCATCGCCCAGATGTGGAAGGAGGCCGGTCTCCCCGACGGCGTCTTCAACGTCGTGCACGGTGACAAGGTGGCCGTCGACCGCCTGCTGGAGCACCCGGACGTCAAGGCCGTCAGCTTCGTCGGCTCCACCCCGATCGCCCGCTACGTCTACGAGACCGGCACCCGCTACGGCAAGCGCGTCCAGGCCCTCGGCGGCGCCAAGAACCACATGCTGGTCCTCCCCGACGCCGACCTCGACCTGAGCGCCGACGCCGCCATCAACGCCGGCTTCGGCGCGGCCGGCGAGCGCTGCATGGCCGTCTCGGTCCTGGTCGCGGTCGACCCGATCGGCGACGAGCTGGTCGAGAAGATCAAGCAGCGGATGGCCACCCTCAAGGTCGGCCCGGGCTGCAACGGCGACAGCGAGATGGGCCCGCTGGTCACCGGCCAGCACCGCGACAAGGTCACCTCCTACGTCGAGTCCGGCCTCGCCGACGGCGCCGAGCTCGCCGTGGACGGCCGCAAGCACGCGATCTCCGAGACGGACACCGCCGGTACCCCCACGGCCGACGGCTTCTGGCTCGGCCCCACCCTGTTCGACCACGTCAAGCCCGGCATGTCCGTCTACAACGACGAGATCTTCGGCCCGGTGCTCTCGGTGGTCCGGGTCTCCTCCTACGAGGAGGGCCTGGCGCTCATCAACAGCAACCCGTACGGCAACGGCACCGCCATCTTCACCAACGACGGTGGCGCCGCCCGACGCTTCCAGCACGAGGTCGAGGTCGGCATGGTCGGCATCAACGTGCCGATCCCGGTCCCGGTCGCCTACTACTCCTTCGGCGGCTGGAAGGCCTCGCTCTTCGGCGACACCCACGCCTACGGCCCGGACGGCGTCCAGTTCTTCACCCGCGGCAAGGCCGTCACCTCGCGCTGGCTGGACCCCTCGCACGGCGGCATCAACCTGGGCTTCCCCACCAACTCCTGACCGGAGTGCGGTGACCAGGTGACACGACGGCGGCCCGCCCCCACAGTGGGGGCGGGCCGCCGTCGTGTCACCTGCTGCCGGCCTCAGCCCTCGCGACCCGTCCGGGCGGAGCTGCGCCGAAGCGTGGCCTTGAACGCGCGCGCGGCCACCGGCCCGAGCCCGTCCACCACCTCCACCAGCGCGCCCATCCGGTCCAGCGCGTCGAAGGCGGCCGACGCCCCGTCAGGATCCACCCCCTCGTACAGCTCCAGACCGACGAAGGAGGCGGAGACGGCCTTGGCCAGCCCCGGTACGTCGAGGACCTCCACCAGCGGGTGGCCCAGGAAGATCCGCGTCAGCACCCGCTCGACCTCCGCACTCCACAGCCCGAGCGCCTCCGCCGAAGCGGTCGCCAGCGCCGGGTAGGCGGCGGCCCCCGCGAGGAAGTGCCCAAGCAGTGCCACGTTCCCCCGGTCCCGCTCCTCCTCGTGCAGCTCCCGGCCGAGCCGGAGGAGCTCGCGCAGCGAGCCGGCCTGCTCGAGCCGCGGCCGGTAGCGCTCGAGCCGCAGACCGGTCTCACGGAGCGCGGCGGCGGCGAGCAGTCCCTCGACCGTCTTGAAGTGGTAGAAGACCAGCGCCTGGTTGGCCCCCGCCTCGGTGGCGATGCTTCGCGCCGAGACGCCCGCGATCCCGTGCCGCCTGATCGCGGAGACGGCCGCTTCCATCAGTCGCTCACGCGTGTCGCTCATGCCGAGCAGCGTAGTGGGAGCCGCCCCGGGCGGCCCGAGGCCCGTTCAGGCGCGCTGACTAGCATCGCTTTCCCCGCTCTCCCCGCGGTCCTTGCTCCTCCCCGTGCCCGTTCCCGTGCCCTCAACTCCGCCACTGCTCCCGTACCGGCCGCACGTACGTCGGCACCCCCGCGCGGTCCGCGACGTCCACGTACTCGGTGGTGAACGACCCCTGGTACCCCATCACCGCACCGACCACCGGATTGGTCACCCTCACCTCGATCCGGAACCGCTCCGCCTCCTCGTCGAACCACTCGTGCACCCGGGCCCGCCCCGTCAGCACCCCCGGGCACCGCGGCGAGCCCGGCAGCGCCGACACCCGTTGGTCGCCCGAGGTGATCACCAACCCGCCGGCCGGAGTCACCTGCAACTCCAGGTCGACCGCCAGGTGCTGGTGCGTCCCCAGGTAGTCGATGACCGTGTTCGGCCGCTCGGAGGCGATCATCGTCGCGTCGAACCGGCGGGGACGGGTGAACTGGAAGGTCCGGACGAAGGTGACCGTCTCCCGGCCGTACCCGTCCCGGTACGCGTAGTTCGCGATGGTGAAGGCGACGTCGCGCCCGCTCTCCGGAAAGAGGATGTTGCAGCCGCTCCCCAGTCGGAGGGCCTGCTTCACCAGGCGGGACCCGTGCCACACCCGGTCCATCCGGCCGGTGCCGATGCAGGCGATCCCGTCCCGACTGGAGAACCCGAAGCGACGCTGGAGTTCGGGGTGCAGCCGGTCGAAGTCCGAGCCGAGGGCGCTCCGGAATATCGACGCGCGGGCGGTGGAGGCGGTCGCGGTGGGGGCGGTGGCGATCTGAGGCACGGGTACTCCTGGGCAGGCCGGCGGTTGCGGTTTGAGCGATCGCTCAAGGCGGTGGCGCCATGGTGGCAGAGCTTGAGCGATCGCTCAAGAGGGTGTCGAACAGGGCTCTTGGAGGATGTTTGCCTTCGGATGGCAACGAAGGTAGTGTTCTCTAGTCGCTCGGCAGGGAGCACCGGACACGCGTTCTGTGTGGACGGTCCCGGGGCGGCCAATCCTTGGAACACCACTTCTGCTCGGAACCGGTCTGTGCTTTTTGCGGGCCGGGTCTATTTGTCGTGTGCGTTTATATGGATTGCGGCTGGATTCGCTTTTCGGAGCGGGAATCGGCTAGAGTTTGAAACGTCGGACAGGCCGTCAGGTCGCAGAAGACGGAAGCGAGTCGGACGAAAGCGTCTGATAAGCTTGAAACACGAAAGAACGAAGCGCCCGGAGGGCCCGCTGGAAGGCGGACCGAAGGAAGCCACCGTTCCTTGAGAACTCAACAGCGTGCCAAAAGTCAACGCCAGATAT